>JAHFFF010000209.1 GCA_023248095.1 Candidatus Omnitrophota bacterium
AGCGGGAATCCCGCCTTCTGGTGGGCGGAGGGGACTCGGTTCCTGCCTCCCGATGGCAGCAACGACCCTCACCTCTTCGTCTCCTACCGGGCCGCCGGAAACCACAGGGCCCTGGTGATCATTCGCCTGGATCACACGGACTCCGATCCCAACCATCGGTCCGATGTCTGGGTGGATCTCTCTTTCCTCGGCCTATCTGCGGAAGAACTGAAGAGAGCGAACCTGGCCCTCAAGAAAAAACCGAGTCTTGTTCTGCCGGCCGCCGATTCCTCCAAGTGGAGATTCCTGAGGGAAAAGAAGGAAGGTGATGTGGAAAGAGGGAAGGGGGTTTTCCTTAAACTTCCGATGGCTCCCTTCCAAACCGTGGTGCTGGAGTGGGAAGCCCCCGCTCCGCCGGCCCAGACCACCCTGACGGCTGCGGGATTGGAAGAGAGCCGGAAGGAATTCCCCAGGCCTCGGAAGACCACCCGGCCGCATGCGACGGAGATCTGGCCGGATGGCGCCCGCGGCGCCGGGGAAGTGGTTCCTTCCCTGAAAGACCCCTTCGCCCGCATCGCCGTCATGGCCCCCAACGGCGGTCCGGCGCAGCACCTGCGGGTCTTCGCCTGGTTGAAGATCGATCCTTTGCCGGAGGCCCTTTTCAAAACGTATCACGACGAAAAAGGAGAAACGAAATCGCTGATCGATTGGTTGCCTCCCCCCGAGAAAAAGCAGGAGGCCGGCTACCTCTATCATCCCAACGTTCCACCGGAAGTCCGCCTTGATATCGAGAGGATCCTCATGGGAGACAAGGCGTTCCCTCAGAAGGTGGTGGCCCGCTACGGCGACCAGGAGGTGGAGCTGCGCCCGATCAATGTCTGGAAAGGGGTGGAGGGAAGGGTGAATTTCGAGGGGTGGGTTCCTGCCACTGAGGTGATGGATCTTCCGCTGACGGTGGAGGTTTTTTCGAATCAGCGCTGGTACCGGTTGCCGGATGAAGGACGGGTGAGGATTGAGGGGCCGAACGCAGGCCAGGTGGCCTCGACCGCTTCCTGGGAGGAGTTGGAGGTGGGCAAGAAAGATGCCCGGAGAGAAATGGCCATCGCTGAGGCGCACGTTCATCACACCTTTCCGATCGGGATGCAGGAGGGTTATCTGAATATGATCCAACGGGGGATTGTGACTGATAACGTCCTCCCAAGGGACGGCCGGACTCCCCTGTTGAAGGGGCTTCTCCGAAAGGGCTACTCGCATGCCGACATCGTTCGGATCTTTATGGCCCAACAGCTGGAGGCCGGCGTTCAGAAGTCCGATTCCTTCCGCGGGATTCAGACCAAACTGTTTGTCCTTCGCGATGGCCAGCCGGTCCAAGTGGTCCACCGGCCCGAGCGGAGCGATCTACCCCAGAAGCTTGGGGAGGGAATCGAGCCGTTTTCAGATTTGAGGCCGATTGTCCTGCGCAACCCCGATGGAAAGAGCCAAGAGGCGCTTCATCAACGGACTCTCCCTCCGTTCGGAGACAGCCGATTGAAGAGACGGCTGAAATCCAAGGCCCACATCTTCCCCTACGTTCTCGGCCACCGGGTCCTCATGACAGAGGAGCAGGTGGCGCAGGCCGACTGGAACGAGGAGGTGGAGGCTCTGGACGAGGAGACCTGGCGTCAGGCCCCGCGCCGCACCGTGATTGGATTCAACATCGGGGCCAAGTCCGGAACCGCCCGCACCGACTGGGTGCATGGGCACGATGTTCCCTTGCTACTTCCGATGGACGAAGCATCGAACGAGGAGATCCTTTGGATGCGGATGGAAGACGGGGTCCGGATCGGGAAACTGCGGAGGCCCGAGTTAACGACGTACGTGGTGGAAGGCCGCGAAGCCACCCGTCCCAAAATGAAGGAGATGGTTGGGAAGATTCTGAGCTCCCTCAAAGGGCCGCGCGGGTTGACCGACTATAATCTCTGGGGTTTTGTCCGGGAGGATGGGGTCGGCAGGTATTTCATCACGCCCCGCAATCCCCGGAACCCGAAGTCCAGCCAGGATTCCGGTAAGCCTCTGGCGGATCAGGACTATTGGAGGGTCGAGGTCCAGCCCGGTCAGTTCCAGTTGATGAACAAGCAGTCTCTGGAGGACTCGGGCTTGAAGCCGATGTCCATGTTCCCATTTGTCCGTGAGAACGAACCAGTGCTCGACATCAAGTTTGCCCTGATGGAGGTGCGGGGATACGTGATCGCCCCAACGCTGGATCTCTATGAGGATCCATACCTCGAGGCGAAACTGGATTTGGCCTACCGCCTGGTGGGGCTTCCCTGGGAGGATCACAGGATTTACGAGTTGGATCAGGAGTTGAGCAGGTCCCGCCCCAAAGAGGGGGCAGCGATCGGCCTTTCTCGGGCGGCACAGGAGGGGGTTCAGAAGACCGTGGAGCGGATGATGAATCTCACCCGCTCGACCGAGCTGAGGGATCTGCTCCTGGAGATCTCTGGGCCGGATTGGGGGATGCAGGAGATGGAGGCCTTCCAGCGGCTCGATCCCCATGTGAGGAACCGATTCACCCAGCGGGCGGAGGAGCTGATCACTCAATTCTTACAGGGAGCGGAAGGGGTCTTTGTTCAGGCGCCGGTTCTGGGTCCCGCTGAGGGCGGTCCAG
>JAHFFF010000050.1 GCA_023248095.1 Candidatus Omnitrophota bacterium
CGGACGAAGGAGTTCATCTGGACTGACCCGTCCGAGAACGTTCTCTCCATTCCGGCGGAATCGCGCCGTGTAAACGTTTCCCCTTCGAGCATCGAGGAAGGGATAAATGTTGGGGGCGTCAGGCGGCATGTTCTGCGCGATCACCTCGAGACTGGAAACCGGAAGAATCGGTCTTTTCAGCACCCAGGCGAGCGTCTTGACCGTCATGACCCCGATCCGCAAGCCGGTGAAGGATCCTGGCCCGATGGAGATGGCGAGGCCGTTCAGCTCCGGAAGCGCAACCCCCGCCTCTCTCAAGGCCTGTTCGATCAGGTCGGTCAACAAAGAGGAGGGCCGCCCCTGTCCATCCACCTGAAGATAGGCCAGGATCTTCGGGCCATCCGAAACCGCTACCGAAAAAGTCGGCGAGGAAGTTTCAACTCCGAGGAGTTTCATTTTCTTTCCAGAATTCGCGTCCTTCGTACCGCGGGCCATGAGGAGAGATCCGCACCTTTCGACTTTCCGAATCGATCGTTTCAAAGAAAATCTCCAAGAATTGCTCAGGCAGAATAGCGGGGATCTTGTTGGCCCATTCGATCACGGTGACTCCATCGCCCTCGTAATACTCCTCCAGGCCGACGGTCATCGCCTCCGGCACCCCTTCGAGACGGAAGAGGTCCGAGTGGTACAGTGGAATCCTGCCCCGGTGATATTCCCGCACCAGAACGAAGGAGGGGCTAGCTACCGAGGAGCCCGGGATCCCCAACCCCTCGGCTAATCCCCGTACGAATGTGGTCTTGCCCGAACCGATCTCGCCCGTCAAAGCGAGCACATCCCCCGCCTGGAGCTGCCGGGCCAATTCCGCTCCCAATCTCTGCGTCTCTTCAGGGGAATGGGAAACCACGTGCGTCCGGTTCAAAAATGCTGGAAGCCCGCGAGGGAACTGGGAATCTTCGTCCCCTTGGGCGCCACGAGGGTAACAACGGAATGAGGCTTAGCCGCGACGACGGTGCCGATGCGATGCAGGCCGCAGGGCAGATTGCGCTTGGCCCAAGGGAGAAGCCGATCCGCATCCCTCCCTGCCGCCGCAATGAGCAGCTCAAAGTCTTCCCCATCGGTCAGCGCCTGGGCGATCGAACAACCTGCATGCCGCGGAATCTTCGTCACCTCCAGGACCGCACCGACCCCGCTGGCCTGGCAGATCCGCGGCAGGTCCTGGCGCAGCCCATCCGAGAGATCCATCATGGCATGCAGCCTGGCCTGAGCAGTCAGGGCCCGCGCCTCCCGAACGCGAGGGGAAAATCGCAGGTGTCTTCCGGACCGCAGCGAACCGCCCAGCCGACCGGTGACCAGCAGAGTATCCCCCACCCTTGCACCGGCGCGATAAACAACGCGCCCCTTCTCCACCTCTCCCAGGATCGCCACGTCAATCACTACCTGCGCGGCCCTCACCGTATCCCCTCCTACCAGGTTCACTCCATAGCGCTTCGCGCAGCGGCATAATCCTCGGTATAAGCCATCCACGAAGGAAACCGGAATCTGTCTCGGCAGGCCGAGTGAAACCACCGCGTGACGAGGCAGCCCGCCCATCGCAGCGATATCGCTCACATTGACGGCCAATGCCTTCCAGCCGACGGCCCCGGCAGGATCCCGCCTGCGGAAATGAACCCCCTCCACCAGCATGTCGCAGGCAAACAGCTGCAGGTTCCGCCCCGTGCCCCGCAGAACAGCGCAGTCATCCCCGATCCCGCGCACAACGGACCGATCGGTCCTGATCTGCCGCGTGACCCATTGGATCAATTCGTTCTCGCCGAGCCGGTAGAGTTTCACGTCATGCTCGCGATGGCCTTCACGAGAGAAGCCACGGTGAGCATCCCGGCGTTGTGGAAGATGTGAACCGCCATGGACGCCGCCAGGGATCCGGTTTTCTCATAAACCCAGCCGAACAGAAATCCCAACCCCAGGATGGGCAGGAAGGCCACCGGATCGGTATGAAGGAACGCAAACAGGAACGCGGTCCCCCATAAGGCCCGCCAGACTCCGATTCGAACTCTCAGCCAGCCATACAGCAAACCTCGAAAAAACAGCTCCTCCGCAATCGGTCCGGCAACAACCGCCACCAAAAGCAACCCTTTCAGAACCAACCCACGCCTCTCGGAGAGATAGATTGTGAAAACTGCCTGAGGGGGCGGCTGAATCTTGAAAAGGTTCAGGACTGCCGCAACCACCAGCAGAAGCAGCAGAAAGAGGGGGATCGCCGTCAGATACGACCGAATCCCAAACCGGACCCCGGCTTGAATCCTGGATCCGCTCCAGCCAGAATCTCCGGTCTCCCTTCCCCGGCCTCTTGCGAAGAACCACACCGCACCGGCCACCGCCACTGCATCCACCAGCAGGGTGTTGACCAAGGCCAACACATGGCGATCAAGCCAAGGCGGGCGAATGAAATGGATCACCATCCATTCGGCAAGGACAGAGAGCTGCACGGCAACCAGGATGCAGAGAATCAGCCGGAGGATTTCCCGCAGGCTCCAGGTCGGCAGGGGCGGGCTCCCCAGCGACTGCACCAGCGGGCGATGCTGAACCATCCCCCAAAAGATCCGCAGCCATTGGACAACCGACCCGAAGAAAAGAAAGAGGAAACCCAGGGCCACAATCTGAAACCTCCACCCCAGGGACGGATGCTGATGAATGCGGTCGGCCAATTCCTGCCGGCCCATTCCCATCGTCTTGCGGACCTGGTCCCGGGTGAACCTCTCCTGTTCCTTCCAGGAGATGGAGGATGCGCGCGCATCAGAGGGCGCTGCCGGCTTCAAAGAGGACAAGGCCATCTGGGTGCCCAACAACAGGAGCCAGGCAACCAGCAACGACGCCTCCCCGCGAGTCAGTCGGATGGTCACGGATTCTTCATCCGACGTCGTCGTAGGTTCTAACTCGGTAGCCGACCTTCAGCTCCTCGGTGGCAATCCGACGGCAGGCCTCCAGATCCACGCCCGGCATAGCCACGACAGTGGCCACCACCTTCATGCCTGCCTCGCGGCATTCCCGGATAAACTCCTTGATCGAGTCGTACGTCTCAAGCCCAAAGGCCGGCCGGCAGATCTCGAGATACTGTTCCGCGTTGGGGGTGTTCAGGCTCACGGAGACCTCATCCACGATCCCCTTCAGTTCCGGGCCGATCGGACGGCGGTGGATGAGATCCCCGTGGCCGTTGGTATTCAGGCGGATCCACCTGGCCCCCTTTTCTTTCAACCGTCGCCCCACCTCCAACAATTCCTTCAACCGGATGACCGGTTCCCCGTATCCGCAGAAGACAATCTCCTCATATCGGGAAGGATCTCCCACATCCTCCAGGACCTCTTCCACCGAAGGATCGCGGGACATCCGCAGATGATGCCCCTTCACAAATGGGGATCTCCCCTCTCCCTTCCAAAACTGTTCATCGCTCAAGGCACAGAAGACACAGCGATCGGTGCAGGCATTGGTGAGATTCAGATAGAGGGAGTTCCGGATGAGATAGGCGACCTTGCCCCGTTTGGGCGCCGGCCCAATCCCAAAAAGGTGATAGGCGTTGACGGAGGTTGTCCGCGCAATATCCTCGGACGTCAGATCCTTGATCTTGGCCCAGCTCTCCACCAGTTCATTCAGATAGGCCGGCTCATTTCGCTTCCCGCGGCGGCCCTGCGGGGCAAGGAACGGCGCATCGGTTTCGAGCACCACCCGGTCCAACGGAATCTCCTTCGCGACCCTGCGCAGGGATTCCGCCTTCGGGAAGGTGAGGTTGGCCGAGAAGGAGACGTACAGCCCCAGATCCAGCGCTTCCTTTGCCGCATCCGCATCTCCGGAAAAACAGTGGAGGACTCCACGGATCGGCGGCTTCAGGCATTCGCGCAGGATCGCGAACAGATCCCGATAGGCCTCTCCACTCTGCCCCGAGGTTCCGCCCTCCTCGGCCTGTCGGCAGTGCAGGATCACCGGCTTGGCTAATTCGTGCGCCAGCCGGAGCAGTTTCCGAAACGCCTCCTGCTGAACAGGCCGCGGGGAGATCTCCCGGTAGTAATCCAGACCGATCTCCCCGATGGCCGCCACCTTCTCGTCCGTAGCCAGTTGGGCCAGCCCTGAGAGCGCATCCTCGGTCAGTTCCTGCGCATCGTGCGGGTGTATGCCGATCGCCGCGTGGAGTTGAGGATACCGATGAGCCAGCTCCAGCACAGTCCGGTTGGAAGCGCGGTCGGTGGCCGGATCCAGCAGCGCCACAACCCCAGCCTCTTTCGCCCGCTGAAGGATGGCCTCCCGGTCGGCGTCAAACTCCGCCCGATGCAGATGGCAATGGGTATCGACCAATGGATCCATTCTCTCTACGCTCCAACCCTCTTGACGCGGCGAACCCGCTGGATCACCGGCGGGATCAACTCCAGGCATTCCTCAATCTCCTCCTCCGTCGTTCCCCATCCCAAGGAGAACCGTATCGACCCGCGGATCCGTTCCGGCGACAGATGCATCGCGCCCAGAACGTGAGAGGGCTCCGTGGAGCCGGAGGAACAGGCCGACCCGGTCGAAACGCAGATACCCACCAAATCGAGAGCCATGAGGAGCGTTTCCCCATCGCATCCCACGAAGCTCAGGTTGACGGTGCTGGGCAAGCGCCGCTCCGGATGCCCGTTCAATTCCACATCGGGGAGCCGCTCCCGCAAGCCCTTCTCTAGATGGTCACGGAGCCGTCGGATCCGATCCAAGCTGCCACTGTCCCGCTCCGCCAAGCACATCTCCGCGGCCACCCCCATCGCCACGATACCGACCACCCCTTCCGTGCCTGCCCTCAGGTTGCGCTCATGCGGTCCCCCTCGCAGCAAGGGCTTCACTCGAATCCCTTCCCGTAAATACAGAGCCCCT
Organism: Candidatus Omnitrophota bacterium; assembly: GCA_023248095.1. Classification (GTDB taxonomy): domain Bacteria; phylum Omnitrophota; class Gorgyraeia; order 1-14-0-20-64-10; family 1-14-0-20-64-10; genus JAHFFF01. The sequence goes on from JAHFFF010000050.1 coordinate 4,873, forward strand.
GATCCTTTCAATCCCCCGAGCTTGTGTCCCGAGATCGACACCATGTCCGCCCCGATCCGGAGCACATCCAGCGGGAGCTTCCCAAAAGACTGGACTGCATCGGTATGGAAGAGAACCCCATGCCCGTGGGCCATTCGGGCAATCTCCTCGACCGGTTGAATCGTTCCCACCTCATTGTTGGCGTGCATCACCGAGATCAAGCAGGTTTTCGGCGTGATCGCCTCCTGAAACACCTGCAGATTCACCACTCCCTCTGAATCCGCCGGCACAACAGTGACCCGGAAACCCTCTTCCTCCAAGGCCTGCGCCGCGTGCAGAACAGCATGATGCTCCACCGCGGAGACGACCAGATGGTCACCCTTGGATCGCATCGCCTGGGCAACCCCCCGCAAGGCGATGTTGTCCGCCTCGGTCCCGCCCGAAGTGAAGATAAGCTGACCCTTCGTATTGCCCAACATCCCGAGAAGACTCGTGCGCACGGCCTCCACGGCCGCCCTGGCCTTGCGCCCATGCGTGTGAAGACTCGAGGGATTTCCAAACCACTCGTCCACAAAAGGCCGGATCCGCTCAGAAACCTGCGGACGAACGGGGCTGGTCGCGTTGTAATCGAGATAGATGGTCTTCATATGTATAGTATACTAAAAGAGCTTATGACGAGCATCTGGCAATGGACTCTGTGTGGGTTGTCTCTACTCGGCCTATTTGGGGCTCTGCTTTACATTCGGACCGTTTCCAATCGGCTTCAGGACAGGACCGATGAACTCGAGGAATTGAAGGAACAGGTCCTGGAATGGAATCGCCGGCTGGAGGATAAGGTCTCTCAACGGACCCAGGACTTCGAGCTGGCTCACCGCAGGCTTCAAGAAAACTACCTGGAAACGGTCACCGCCCTGGTGGAGGCCTTGACCGCGAAGGACACCTACCTGTTCTCCCACTCCCACAACGTCGCCTTCTACGCCAAGGTCATCGCGGAGGAGATGAAGCTTTCGAAAGAGCGGATCGACCGACTCCTCCACGGATGCGAGCTTCACGACCTGGGTAAGATCGCCGTCCCCGACACCATCCTGATGAAGCCCGGCCCTTTGACCCGGGAGGAGTTTGAAGTGGTCAAGCAGCATCCCATTTGGGGTGCCCGGATCCTGGGTCCCCTCTCCTTCATGAAGGACATCAATGAGATGGTCCACGAGGAACATGAGCGCTGGGACGGGACCGGTTACCCGCGCGGCCTGAAGGGGGAACAGATCCGTTTGGAGGCCCGCATCATCTCCGTTGCCGATGCGCTGGATGCCATGGTCTCGGATCGGCCTTACCGGCAGAGGGTGGGTTTAGACCAAGCCGCTCATGAGTTGGAGCGCTGCGGCGGTACTCAGTTTGACCCAGTGGTCGTGGATGCCTGCCTGCGGGCGATTGAGGCCGGCAAGATCATCCCGGCTGTCCCACAGACGATCCACCCGCACCACCAGGCCAGCTCCTCCCGCCACCCCGCCGCTTAATAATTCACCGGGGAACACCCTCTTCGGTGTTCATTCAGAAATATACTTGACAAGTACAACAGTTGTAGTATACAATATATAGTGTGGACGCATTGACGCGAACCGGGCACGTTGTCATGGCGAAGGATAAGGTTCGGGTCAGCTTCCATCTCTATCACGGGAAGGAACATTGGGAACGGGTCCTCATCATCTGCCCGGGTTTCTTCCAGAGCAAGGAGACCGCCATCTTCCAGAAGCTCTCCAGAGATCTCGCCCAGGCCCAGGACGTCCTGTGCATGGACTTCCGGGGACACGGGCGATCCGGCGGCCTTTACACCTTCTCGGCGAAGGAGGGGGCTGATCTGGAGGCGGTGCTCAAGTGGGCCGGTGAGCGCTACACCAAGATTTCCATCCTGGGCTTTTCCTTGGGAGCCGCTACGGCCGTCACCACGGTGAGCCGTTTGCGGGATGGGATCCAAGGGGTCGTCGCCGTCAGCTGCCCTGCCGCGTTTGAAGAAATCGAGTTTAAGGTGTGGAATCCGGAGGCGGCCATGCTCACCTTCCAAACCTGGGACCCCCGTCTCGGATGCCGTCCGGGCCCGCTTTGGCTGAAGAAGGAACGACCCCTGGATGCGATCCGTTCTCTCTCGCCGATTCCGGTTCTCTTGATCCACGGGGACAAGGATTCGGTCGTCCACCACCGGCACAGCCAGCAATTGTATCAACAGGCGGCCGAACCCAAGCGGCTGCTGATCATACCGGGTGGCGGCCATGCGGAGGAAATTTATCGCGTTCACCCGAAAGAATTCCTAGCAGCGTTTAAAGAGGGAGTTTTGAACTGATATGGGCGCGCCATCATTTCTGAAAGGGTTGGGGTATCCGGTTGAGAAACCGAGACCAGGTGATGAGGCAGTCTACGGCATTACCTGGCTGGCCAGCATCGCCCAGCGCCAAGTCGCCAAAGTCCTTAAGAAATTCCGTTTGACGCCGGTGAAATTCAATTACCTGATGGTCGTCAAGCACATCGGAAGCTCCAAGGGCCTTTCCCAACGGGAGATCGCTCAGAGGCTTCTGGTCGATGCCGGCAACGTGACGCATGTGTTGGATGATTTGGAACAGAGAGGATGGGTTGTCCGGCACCCTGGGCCGGACCGACGTTCACATCGGATCCGGATCACACCGAAGGGGAGTCGATTGCTGGATGAGGTCTGGCCGGCTCACAAGACGGCGATTGCCCGGTTAACGGATGGTGTTCCGGAGAAAGCGCATAGACAGCTTGTAGACATTTTAAACAAATGGCGGGAGAACCTGAAGACATGAACCCTAAAAAAGATGTCTCGCTCATCATCGGAATTGCTATTCCCATCCTCATGATTGTCCTCGTCGCTGCCAGCATTTATCTGCCGAGCCTATTCAGCGCGCCACCACGGTTTAATTTTCTCTATGTGATAGATGACGGCTATTATCAAGACCGAGAATACGTTGTGGAGAGGGGGACCTTGGTCAAGCAGGGGGTCATCTATCCGGAACGCTATACCCCAAGAGCAGCGAGGCTCTTTGTGCACGACGTAGTGAAAAATGAAGGCAAAGAGATTTCATTTGAAGACGCGCAAAGGCTGCCCCTTGATCCTAGCGGCAAATCCCCCGATGGCTTTGAAGTTGTTTATGGAAACAGGGAGGATGGAATATTCCCTCTCTTTTTATTTTCCAGCACAGACTACAACACCATCTACTTGAAGGGCCACAACGCCAGCAGGAAGCTCGACTTGCCGTCAAAGACTGCTGAGGGTTACTACTATAGCAGCAGGTTCCGCTTCCTCGGCTGGATCAAATAGGAGGAATCACAAAACCCATGGAGAAAAAAGAGGAAATCTTACGGGGCCTCCGAGACTTGGCCGCTCAACATCTTGTCACAAGGGATGAAGTCCTTGCTGCCTTTGACGCTGGGCCTAGAATCGATACCGAAATTGTCGCAACACGCCAGACGAGCATCTCAAATATTTTGTACTACGTGGGTGGGGCTATCGTCTTTCTAGGCATCTCAGTCCTCATTTGGCAACACTGGGTAGAACTGAACAGTGCAACTAAGATTCTCGCCACTCTCGGGTCAGGGATCTCAGCCTATATCATAGGGGTACTTTTAAGCCGTGATGAACACCTTGAGGCCACGAGCAGGGCGTTTTATTTTATCTCAGCCCTTGCGACCCCCTTAGGACTTTATGTGACGTTCGATTCGGCAGGACTGGATGCGGGAAGCCACGCGATCCAAAGCCTCATTTCAGGCATCCTCCTAACAACGTTTCTGCTTTCGCATCTCGCCTCTCGGAAGGTGCTCTTTACTCTCTTCAGTATCATTTTCGGTACTTGGTTCTTCTTTAGTTTCACCAATTACCTTGTTGGGAGCAATCCGCACTTCGATTGGAGATTTTCTGCGTATCGTGTCCTGTTCACCGGACTGATGTATTTCTTCCTGGGTCTTTCTTTCGCGGAAACTCATCAACGCAAACTTACGAGTGCCTTGTACGGCTTCGGAGCATTCCTGTTTCTTGGTGCCGCCCTGGCCCTTGGCGAATGGGAACCTCACCAAAACGTGCTTTGGGAATTGGCATTCCCTGGGCTGGCCTTTGGAGTCATGTTCCTCAGCGTCTTGTTAAAAAGCAAAGGGCTCTTGACGTTCGGTTCCATTTATTTGATGGGGTACATCCTCAAGATCACAGCAGAATATTTCACGGAAGGTTTGGGTTGGCCGCTTGCACTTGTTTTGGCCGGCCTGGTGTTAATCGCCATCGGATACTTGCACCTCAATCTGAATAAGAAATTTCTCGCCTAAATGGGACTTTATGCTGTGAAACCTCAGTTTCGGCGCCTGGCCCAAGGGGCATCTGGTTCCAAAACCCAGGTCAGTTCCTCCCACTACCCCGCCGTGTAACAAGCCGCCTTAGAAAAAATAACCTGTGCTATAGTGGCGGCTATGCGGACAAGCACGTCCCGAAAGATACACGGATTGCTCCCCTGGTTGGCACTTGCCGTGGGATTGTGGGCATACCACAACAGCTTCACCGGTTCGTTCGTTTTCGACGACAGATCTGAGATCGTCCAAAATCTCCGCATCCAAAAATTGTGGCCTCCCTGGGCTGTGATGGCCCACAGCACCCGTCCCCTGACCGACCTGACCTTCGCCCTCAACTACGCCGTGGGGGATCTTCGGGTCCTCGGATATCATTGGGTCAATCTCGCGATCCACTTGGGTGCCACCCTGGTTCTCTTTGGCATCCTCTGGCGTATGCTGCAGCACCCGCGCTTGCAGGCCCGCTACGGTCCGGAGGCTCATGGATTGGCCTTGGCCATCGCCCTCATCTGGTCTGTCCACCCTCTACAGACTGAGAGCGTCACCTACATTGTCCAGCGGTCGGAAGTCTTGATGGGGCTATGGTATCTATTGACTCTCTATGGGGTCCTACGCAGCTCCCAGTCCCCAACCAGCCAGGGATGGCCCCTCCTTACCGTGGGGGCATGCGCCTTAGGCATGGTCAGCAAGCCGGTTATGGTAACGGCCCCGCTGCTGGCCCTGCTCTATGACCGTGTTTTCCTCGCCCCTTCGTGGGCCACGCTCTGGCGCCAGCGCCGGGGTTCATATCTTGGGTTAGCCGCCACCTGGGGGTTGCTGGCTTGGATCTTGACCACATCCCTCCAGCCAAAGCCGGAGCAGGTGTTGACCTCCGGGTTCGCTCTGCGTGCGCTGACCCCCTGGGAGTACCTGCGGACCCAGCCAGGTGTACTTCTCCACTACCTACGGTTGACCTTCTGGCCCAACCCTCTATGCCTGAATTACCAGTGGCCGATTGCCAGAATCCCTGAGGCCATCCTGGGTCCAAGCCTACTGGTCGGAGCCTTGCTC
>JAHFFF010000051.1 GCA_023248095.1 Candidatus Omnitrophota bacterium
GCGCGGATCTGTTGAACCAACCCCAAGATCTGCTCCTGGGTTTGAGGGTAATCCTCCGGCCTTTGTTCGAACGACAGCGCGCGATTCTCTCGGAGGTAGTAGAAACTCACCCGCCGCGGCTCCAGTTGAAAGACCTCTTTGGCCGCCAGCGCGTAAAGCCTGAGTTGCAGCTGCTCATCCGATGTCGCTTCCTCCTTCGGCCTGCCGGACTTGTAGTCGATGACCTCGACACCCCCTCCGGGCAGCGGATCCACGCGATCCACAATCCCCTGAATCAGGACATCTCCGAGATGGAGGGCAAACGGCCTCTCAACGAACAGCGGTACGCCGAAGGACCCTTCATGCTTTCGATAGAATTGCGAGAGGATCTGCCGGCCCAAGCGCTGGTACTCTTTGTCCTGATAAGGTTCTCCATAACGGCCCGGCGCATGAAACCGCTGGAATGAAACCAGCAGCTTCTGAAGCGAAACCACCCTGCCCTGCATGATCTGCGCATAGAACGTCTCGAGACAATCGTGCAGATCGATTCCAAAAAACATTTGCGGAGTGGACCGGACGGGAATCCGATAAATGTAGGCGTAGACGTACTTCAGGGGACAGTAGCGATAGGTCTCCAGCTGGGAAAAGCTGAACCTCTCCTGAATAGGTAACGGGGCTTCTCTGCGGGGAGCCGGCTGCAATCTTCGGCTGCCGATCGCAGAACCGACGAGCTCCCTGATTCGTTGCATCGCCTGCTCGAAAGCGGACCCATCCACTGGATCCAAGCTTCGGATCTCCTCCAGTAATTCCAGCAGCCTCCGCTCCTCCAACCAAGCGGAGGGAATCGACCTCTTGCCCTCGGTTCCCGGCTGCGCTGCTGTCTGAGTCCGAACCACCTTCCCCTCCAAACCGGCCTCGAGGATCTCCCCAACAAAGAGTGACGGACGGTGCCGGGCCCGATCCTGAGTCATCAGGATCAAACCCCTTCTCGCACGGGTACAAGCCACGTAGCAGAGGCGCCTTTCCTCCTGAAGGTGGTAGTCTCCCTCAGGCAACGGCTCCTTCATCAACTCCACCGGAAACGAGACCGGCTCAGAGCGCCCCCGGGCGGGAAACCGACCCTGCACCAACCCCAGTAGGATGACCCAGTCAAACTCCAAACCCTTTGCCTGGTGAACCGTCATCAGCCGAAGGCAATCACCAGCAGAAACTTCTTCTTCATCTGAAAAATCGCTGTTGGGGGCCCGCATAACGGAGTCCAGATACCAGAGAAAGGAGGCCAGATCCCTGCCCAGAGTGTAATTCTGTGCATAGCGATAGGTCAACCGGAGGAAACGCCCTAACCAGATCAACGGATCCCTCTCCTGATCGGTGGGCAACCGAAAGACCACCTTCAAAAAGCTCTTCTCGGCCACTTGAGGGACCAGCTGTTCTATTCCGGCCCTGAGGATATGCCCCCTCATCTGGGCCAACTCCTTCAGAAGGCGCTGGAATGCCGCTCGGGTTCCCTCCGCAAGGTTGAGTTCACTCTCCTTTCCGAGCACCTGCGTGATGGACAGGTCCCTCTCCTTAGCCGACCGTCCGACGGCCAGAAGATCCTCGACTGGAATCGCCCAAACAGGATGAGCCAGCAACCGAAACAGGCTGACGGAGTCGGAAGGATCCTGCAAAACTCGGAGGAAGGCAATCAGATCCTTAATCTCCGATCGTTCGAATAGGGAAGATCCTCCACGCACCGAGAATGGAATGCCGGTTTCCCGCAGCACCTCCACCAAGCGGTCCCGGTGAGCATGGGCGCGGTACAAGACCACCATTCGATCCCACCGCCGTTCGGACACCGGCTGTGCTTGATAAAGCTGACGGATCCTCTCGATGACCGCACTGGCCTCCCGCAGCTCATCCTGGCAGTTCATCACCTCCACCGGAGGCCCGTCCGGATTGGCCGTCCAGAGGAGTTTCTGAGGATCGTAGCGATCGGTCCCATTGTGACGGATCAGCTGGTTTGTCACCTCGAGCAGGGTCGGCGTGGCCCTGTAGTTGCACGTCAGCCGAAGGGTGCGAACCCCCGGGAAGGCCTGCTTCATGAGCCAAAAACTTGCGAAGGAGGCCCCGCGGAATCGATAGATGGCCTGGTCGTCGTCTCCGACGACGCAAAGATTCCCGGAAGGCCCAGCGAGCAGCTTCAGAAGCTCAATCTGAGCCACGTTGGTGTCCTGAAATTCGTCGACCTGGATGTACCGGTACTGCGCGCGCACCTTCTGAAGCAAGGCAGGCTGGTCACGGAGCGCTTGGATCGTCTGCGCGATGAGGTCTCCAAAGTCGAGGTTCCCGGCGGCTCGCATCCGCTCTTGGTAGAGATCATACACGCGGGCAACCTCCCGCGCCCGTTCCCTTTCCCGAGGATCCTCTAAAGCGCGCGCGTGGACCGCATATTCTGCGGGAGACAGGAGCTCATCCTTGGCTCGGCTGATAAACCGCAGGAAGCCCTCAATGCAGCTGGGCGGATCCGCCAGATTCCAGTGGACCTTGAGCCTTAGATCCGGCAGGATCTTCCGGAAGAAGACCCAAGACTCCGTTTGATCCAGGAGCCGGAAGTGGGCCGGAAACCCCAGCTGGATGGCATGCTCCTGCAAAAACCGGTGGCAGAAACCGTGAAAGGTGAAGAAGGCCATCTCGTCGGCATGCGATCCGCACAGTCCCTCCACCCGTTCGAGCATCTCTTCGGCGGCCTTTCGGGAGAAGGTAAGACCCAAGATGTTATCAGGGGCCAGGCCAGGAATGGCCTGCAGGAGATGGGCGACCCGGTAGGCAATCACCCGGGTTTTTCCGGTCCCGGCACCCGCCAGGATGATCGTCGGGCCTTCCGTGGCGAGAACCGCCGCTTGTTGCTCTGCGTTCAGAGAATCCAAGAGGACGGAACTAGGAGGAGACCTTCTCGATGTCGAAGCGGAATTCAAAGTGGATTGCACTGTTGGGGATATCGGCCGCATTAAAATCCGTCTTGATATTGTGAATCAACAGATGTATCGACGTGGCATTGGGATGTGGACGCGGAAAGGCAACATAGCCGTCATACGCAATCCCAGGGAAAACGTATCCCACCGCCAGGCGGACCTGCTTGATCAAGTAATGCTGCTTCCTGCCGCCGCCGCCCCCTAATGCACTCGCCACCTTCAGCGGAGCCCCATACGGCCCGGGGGCCAAGTCCCCCGTCGTCTTTGCAAAGGCCCATAGGCTGGCCTTCGATTCATAGATCGCGGAGATGCTGTCCGCGGACAACTCCGAATACTGAATGTTCAAATTATCGATCAAAACAAAATCCTCGGGGTTGACCCGGATCTTCTTCCCGCTGAAGTTGGCCACCTTGATAAAAAAGACGAAGGTGTCTGGCGGGTAAGGGTTCTTTCCCGCGAAGGAACCAAAGACCTCTTTGTTCTCAAAGAACTTATCCAACTCCTCAGGGGTTGCATATCGGATCGTTACATCGATCCCCTCCTTGGACAACGAAGCGGTAGCCGGGCTCAAACGGATGGGGGTCGCGTTCATCTCCGGCAGATGGTACTCGATCTGCCCCTTGGGTCGTTCAATCGTGGAGAAACCACCTCGGCACCCCGCGATCCCTACCGCCAGACAGAGGAGCGCAATCCGTCTCGTCATGATCGCTTTTCAACCTGTGGGTTCATCGCGAAGGTGAAGAATTTCGAATGAAATTGGAGCTCCGGGTGGATCAGGGGACCCGCCATCTCCAGATCAAACGGTTCCCAGGGCTCAACGTTCTCTTGGCCCGATTCCATCAAGTTCATTCCTTCAAGCAAGGTTCTTAACAACTCGCCTCGCAACACCAGATGGGCCTGCCGGCCCTGCGTGAGCCATCCTTCCGCATGCAGACGAAGGAATCGACCGTGCAGCATCAGCTGCTGCAGAGTGATCTTTTTGAGTTGCCACTGAAGGATCGCAAACCCATCCGTCGTTATGGGCCCCGAGGAAAGCATCTCCTGGGCCCTGGGGCTGTGAATCCCCCAGGAACCGGGATCGATGCGGATCTCTCCAAGCTGCCACCGCGTCATCCAATACCCTTTCAACAACGCCCAAGGCTCGGAAAAAACCGCAACCTTCACCAAATGGAGGCGCCCCGACTGTGGGACTCGGAGCTTCAGATCGATGAATTCGAACCTCCGCCAAGGAATCCATCTCGCCTGGCCTACCGTTACCTCCCAGCCCTGAGGCGCAGCCCCCAAGCGTCGACATGCCCACCCCGTCGGCCCGGTGACATCCCACGGGATAAATCCTAAAACGAACAGGCCAGCCAGCCCTCCGATCAGGACAATGCGAAACGACAGCCTCCGCTGCATCGACTATTTCGTCTCCGTTTTTACGGCCTGCCGGATCTGCATCAAGAGCCGTTCATCCCGTGTCAGCGCATAGCCGGTCACGGCAGAGGTTTCATCCGCAGTCAACCATCTCTTCTCCTGTAGGTCCTTCAAGGCCTCTGCGATGAGCTCCACCTCTACCCCCACCCAACTGGCGATCCCGCGGACTGTTTCAACGGCATGCGGATGTTCCTGGAAAAACCGCAGGATGCGGCGCTGAATCACGGTCAAATCTTCACCCTCCCACTGCGGACCAAATCCATGAAGGCCTCCACCACCTTGGGATCAAACTGGGTACCCGCATGCGAGGCAATCTCCCGCGCCGCTTCTGAAATCGACATGGCACGTCGGTAGGGGCGATCACAGATCATCGCTTCAAAGGCATTGGCCACAGCTAGGATCCTCGCCCCCAGAGGAATCGCCTCTTTCTTTAAACCCTTCGGGTATCCCGTTCCATCGTAGCGTTCGTGGTGGTACAGGATGATGGGAACTGCCGGCTCCAAGACCTCCAGAGGCTCCAATAGACTCGCGCCTCGAACCGTGTGCTGTTTGACCTCGGCCAATTCTGCAGGCTCCAATTTGCTGGGCTTTCGGAGGATCTCCTGAGGAATTCCCAGTCGCCCCGCGTCGTGCAGCAGGGCGGCGTAATGCAACGACTTCTGCTGCACCGAGGGAACCTTCATCTCGCGGGCGATGGCCAGGGCAACCTCAGCCATGATCTTCGGGCTGGAGACCGTTCCCGGAGAATAGGTGTCCATACCATCCAGGATGGCACTGAGGCTGCGGATGGTACCCCACGTGACCCTCTCCTGGGTCTCGTACATCTGGGCGTTGCGGATAGCCACCACGGCCTGCTCGGCCAAGGTGGTCAGGATCTCTTGATCCAGCGCCCCGAAAGGCCGGCTGGGTTCAATCCTTCGAACCGAAACTACACCGATGCATTCCTCTTCCACCAGAGGAACCACCATCATCCGTCCCGTCCAATGGGCCTTGCAGGTGGATGCCACTCGGCCCGCAATCCCCGACCCCAGTTTCGTTGGACGGGCATCGCCCCTGGCCCCCTTCTTCAACTCCACAACGGCTCTCGGTGTGAGGATCTGCTTCTCCCGGTCCATCAACCAGATGGTGCAGGCTTGAGCCCTCAAGACCTGACAGCACAGACGGGCCACCCTGGGCAACAGCTCCTCGAGATCCAGGGTAGAGCTGATGAGGCGATGAATCGTATGAATCGTGGAGAGGGCTACACAGCGGGGCTGGATGGTGTCGGAAAGGATCTTCAACTCATCGGACCGCTCCACCTCTCGAACCGCAGCCCCGATCGTTGCCTCCGCCAATTCCAAGTGGGTGCGTGGTATCGCCTCTTCGCTGTGACACATGGCCAGAAATCCATGCACCTCTCCGTTCTGCCGCACGGGGAGGCAAACGGCGTACCTCTGAATAGGACAGACGAATTGAACCGGGCCGGCAGATTGGCGCGAACGCTCCAGGGCTCCCAGGAACCGGCGTTCGCACTGGGTGCGGTTCTTCGCCGACTTCCGAACGAAACGGCAAGTCCGGCAGGCCACCGCGTAATCGAGTCTCTTCGGCCGGGCCCCTTCGATCTCCCACCAAATGGCCTTGGGCACCTGCCCGGTCAATGCCTGCCGCAACTGCCGGATCGCAGGGTTTTCAGTAATCTTCTTCATCAATCCTATTATACCCGCTCAAAGGGGTGAAACAGCTTCCGATACTCCTCCATGGCATAGCGGTCCGTCATCCCGGCGATGTAGTCACAGATGACCCGATGGATCTCCTCCTTGCCGAGGCGGTTCCGGGTTGTGTCCGGCAGCTGCTCCGGTTTGCGCAGGTAGGTCTCAAACAAGGCGGAGAGAAGGCGCTGCGCCTTATCGGCCATGCGGACCACGTGGTAATGATGGTACAGCCGAGTGTTGAGGAATCGCTTCAAGGGGGCACGCAGCCTTTCCATCTCGGGGCCGAAGGCGATGATCCTTTCCCTCACCGATTGGGCGTCGGAAGGGCGCCGGATGCCCCGCTTGCGGATCCGCCGCTCGGATTCGCGGAGCAGATCCGTCACCCGCAGATCGATGAGCCTGCGGATGATCTGGTACTTGCGCACCTCCGGCCGGATGTCCGGGAAGCGCTTCTTCACCTCGCGATGAACCCGGCGCCAGATCGGAATCCCTTGAAGCTCCTCCTCTCGGATCAAGCCCGAGGTGATCCCATCGTCCAGGTCGTGATGGTCGTAGGCGATCTCATCCGCCACATCCACCACCTGCGCCTCCAGGCTGAGATGGAGAGGAACCCGGTGCTTATTGAGCCCTTCCCGCACCTCCCACGTTAAATTGAGTCCTGGGAATGTGGGGTACCTTTCCTCCAACAGATCGACGATACGCAGGGCCTGCAGATTGTGATCAAAACCGCCGTGCCCTTTCATTAAATCCCGCAAGGCATCTTCACCGGAATGGCCGAAGGGGCCGTGGCCGAGATCATGGGCCAAGGCGATCGATTTGGCCAGGTCGACGTTGAGGCGCAGGGTGCGGGCAATCGTCTCGGCGATCTGGGCCACTTCCAGGGTGTGGGTCAGGCGGGTGCGGTAGTAATCTCCCTCATGGGTGACGAAAACTTGAGTCTTATACTCCAGGCGGCGGAAGGCGGTGGAATGGATGATCCGGTCGTGGTCTCTCTGGAAGCAGGTCCGATAAGGATGCTCCCCCTCGCGATGGACCCTTCCTCTGGAATCGGCTGCCTTCAACCCGAAAGGGGCGAGTGTCCGCCGCTCCTGGACCTCCAGCTGTTTGCGCGTCAACATCTCTCTAGGAAGGACGCCGGAGGAGCTTGTGAGCTGAATCGAGAGACTGAGAGATGATCCTTGTGTCGGAGAAGACCGGCATGAAATTGGTATCCCCGACCCACCGGGGCACAACATGCAGATGCAGGTGGCCCGGGATGCCAGCCCCCGCTGCCCGGCCCAGGTTGATCCCAAGGTTGTATCCATGGGGCGCCAGTGACCTTCGCATCCGCTTCATCATCTGATGGGCCAGCTCAAACAACTCGAGGCACTCCTCCTTCTTCAGGGAACCCAGATCCGCGACGTGCCGATAAGGAACGATCATGGTGTGGCCGTTGGTGTATGGAAAGAGATTGAGCAGGCAAAAACAGAAACGGCCGCGGGCAATCACCAAGTTGCGGATATCCGAATTCGATTTCCCCTTTTCACAAAAAAGGCACTTGGAGGAAACCTTGGCCTTTCGCGTCTGGCTGATGTACCCCAACCTCCATGGAGCCCAAAGCCGCTTCTTACTCACGCCAGCTCCTCGGTGGAATCACCCAATCCAATCGGCGACACCGGTACACCCTGCAAAACAGGCACAGGCTCGCCAGGGGAGGGTTCGGCCCCTTCGGGAACCGGTAGACGGGTCAATCCGTAGTGGTCGAGCAAGCTGTTAAGCACCTGGAGATCCCACAACCGGACCCGTCCTTCCTGCATGACCAAGCGCGCGTTAATCTCGATCGGCTGGGTCCCGATGACCACCTTCCGATATTCCTTAAACGGAATAAAATTGCGCAGCTGCTGGACCAACTGCCTGGCCTGCCCCTCTTCCAGCGGATCTGCCCAAAGAACCACCCACCACCCGCCCCCTTGCCTCGCACCCCGGCGGGCCAGAAGGCTGGGACGATCCAACGGCCCCGGGACCACCTCCACCTCTTTGAATTCTGGCAGAAGGATCCGTCGCCCTTCCACCTCGGCCAGTTCATCCTGCCAGCGTCGCATCAGTTCGGCAACCCGCTCCGTAATCGGTTGGCGGATCGACTCCCGCACCTTCCGCACCCAGATCCCGGTCACCTCCCCAAAGTATTGACTCGCCTGAGCCGGACCCGCTAACCCCACTCCTTGAAGAACCGGATAAGCTGTCAGCATCCAGAGTTGGAAAAGCCGTTCCGGGATCTCATAAAAGACCCCCTGCTTGACAACTAGATGAGCGTCTTGAAGCACCCTGAGCGCCCGAGTCACCTGAGAGGAGGATTTTCCTACAGACCCGACAATCTGCGGGAAACGATGCGTTCCACCCGCCACCACACCCAGCACCTGAACGCAAAAGGTTCGACTCCGGTGCGAGGGCAGTGAACGCAACTGCGCCTCAAATCGCTGTCGTAACACCGATTGCGGATGCAGGAATAGCCCCTCGAGCAATCTGAGCACAAAGGATTCGGTGTCTTCCGGGTCGCGGGCAAGACCCTCCTTTCCCAAGACCTCCAACAGGAGGTTCAATCGATGGGGATGGCCCTGCGCCAATTCCATCAGGATGTATTCCAGGAAAGGATCCAACCCCCTCTTGGACCAAACCGAGCGAATGGCCCCACGGCAGCTGGCCGCGCTCAAGGCGCAGAGCTCGACGGTTTCGAATTGCCCGAACAGAAGGGCCAACCCCTCTTTCAGAATCGAACGGGCAACCCCGAGCTCTGAGGAAGAAACCAAGAACATAGTCGTACCCTGAACCATGATCTTCTTCCCTAAGGAGCGGAACGGTTCCCGGACAGACAGACAACGAAGGCGATGGAACTCGTCCAGGACGAGCAGGACTCGATGCCCCGTCTCCTGCGTTGCCGCCTGAGGAAGATCCCAAAGCAGGCCGTAGGCCTCGTCGGATCTTCCGGCCTCGGCCAGATTCAAGACGCGTGCAGCGAGGGCAGCCGTCCGGGGCACGGAGGACGCACAGGCCTCCAGCAATTCGGTCAATCGAGAGGGGAACACCTTCACCCTCTGCAGCTGCAAAACCGCGTACAACAGCGTCTGGACAAACCGCGTGGCCCACTCAACGAGATTCTCCTCACCCCCCACCTCCAAATAGAGCGGCATCAGTAAACCACGCTGAGGAAGCTCATTCTCCAGGAAGTTTTTGAGGAGGGTGGTCTTGCCCATCCCCTCCAAACCCAGCAGGGCCAGGTTCTGCCGGTAGCCGGCAAGGAACCCGTCCGCCCTCTTTTGGAGGAAGGCCAGCATCTCCTGCCGATCAAAGACAGGCCCGCTCATGGCAGGTAGTGCAACGGATTCTGCGCCTTCTGATTCTTGCGGATCTCAAAATGCAGCGCCGGAACCTCGGCCCGGCCCGACTCCCCGACTCGCGCGATGACCTGGCGCTGAGCAACACCCTCCCCCTGCTGAACCAGGATCTGGTCGATGTAGGCGTAAACGCTGGCAAACCCATCCCCATGATCGAGAATAATCGTTTTCCCAAAACCGGGAAGGCCCTCGTGGGTGAAGCTGACCTTCCCACCTCGGGCGGCATACACCTCGGTACCGACCTTGGCTGCAATGTCGATCCCCTTATTCACCGTGCCGCGTCGCCGCGTGCCAAAAATGGAGATGACCTTCCCTTTCACCGGCCAGACAAACTCCGCGGAAGGGATATCGCGGCTCCATTCGGGACGAGACGGAGGTGGAGATGTTACCGGCTGCCGAACCGCAGGGATGATCAGCCTTTGCCCAACCTCGATCTGAGAAGAGTCCGAGATACGATTGGCACGGACAAGATCATACAGAAGAATATTGTACCGATGGGAAATCGACCAGAGGGTCTCTCCCCGTTCCACCCGATGGTAAACCACCCCGGAGGCAGAGGGCGAGGACATCGGCCCAGGCTGATCCCCCACATACTGCGTACAACCTGAAATAGCTGCAAGCAAAAGGCATAAGAAGACTCTAGCGGGTGGGGGGAATCGAACCCCCATTCTCAGCTTGGGAAGCTGATGTTCTGCCACTGAACTACACCCGCGTCGCTCGCTGAATCTCGAGAATACGCTCAGACGACGTCTGTCAACCGTCATCAGCATACCTACGCTTTGGCGTCTGACGTTCAA
>JAHFFF010000052.1 GCA_023248095.1 Candidatus Omnitrophota bacterium
ACTGCGAGGATTACGCGCTTCTGGCTCAGGCCGTCCTTCTCCAGCAGGGACAGGAGGCCTTCGTTTTTTCTCTTTACGGGCAGCAAGGCTACGCCCACACGGTCTGCGTGTTCGTTGAAAAGGGTTGCTACAACGTGATCAATCAGGATCGGGTGATCCGATACCACGCTAAATCCTTGGAGGATTTGGCGACGTACCTTTATCCCCAGTGGAATTGGGGTGCTGTTGCGGAGCGAGTGGGCCATCGAGGCCGAGCGATCCGCGAGATCTACAATCACAATACTGTTGATTGGGGCAAGGTTAGCCATTAACATAAGGGAGGAGATGCGATGACTGGAGTGTGGTCGGTCGTGATGGTCCTGTTGGGGATTTGGCCGGGTGCTCCGAACGGTTCGGGGGTGAATCCCATCGGAGTGAATCAGGCTTCTTATTCCGTTCCGGCTATGGAAGCCCCGGTGACCCAACAGATTCAGGAATCCTCCCTGCGAGAGCATTCATTAGGGCAGTCTGCGTAGAGGTTCTTCGTCTGCTTGAACGTGCTTGACAAGGGTAATCTCGCCTGATAAAGTCGGGCACGTGCGACAGTTCGCTTTCCTCATTTTAGTTTCCGCTGTTCCGTTAACCGTCTTGGGGTGCCGTTCGACTTCAAGATCCGATAAGGAACTCATGATCGACAAGCAAGTGGTTGAAGGATCTTCTCCAGGAACGCCTCCCATTGAGACGAAGGAAGACAACCCACGCCCAGGTTTCGAACAAGAACCTGAAAAAGCGCAGAAACCTTAACGCCTCCAGTAGTGTGATCGGACTGCTATGCACGATGGCGCTGATGCTCGTTTTAGCTCTCCCTGCTTCTGCCGATGTTTCCAAAAAGGAAATCTCACCGGAAGAATTTACCTCTAGCCCCTTTGCTCGGTTCTTTAAGGAAGGGGACCATGCTCGAGCCCTTGATGCGATTGAGGTCCTCGCCAATGAATATCCGGATGATCCCTTGGTGGCCCGATATCATGCGCTGGTCCTGGATCGCTTAGGTCGATCCGAAGAGGCGGTCGCGATTTATCAGAAGCTGTTGAGGGAAGATCCCCAACATGTTCCCACCCATTTCTTCCTCGGCCAGGCTTACCTGCATCGGGGGGATCGATCTGCCGCCGGCAAGGAATGGCAATGGGTGATTCAGAATAGCCCTGTCGAAGAATACCGCCGCTGGGCACAGGCGCAACTCGATTCCTTGCGGACCGAGAGAGCAGGCAAGGGAACCATTGCAAGAAGGGTGTATCTGTTCGGAAACGCCGGTGTAGAGTACGACAGCAATCCCCTCCTCAAGCCCAAGGAGAAGGCCCTGGCGGCACCGGGGAATGAGAAGCAGGGGGTGCGCTTTTCTCTCAACTTGGGGCTGGGGTATCGGCTGGTTGTGCAGCCCGACTTCCGGGTGGACCTCATCTACACAGGGAGAGAAAGCTTCCATGATAAAAGTGCCAGGGATGTCGATTTCACCTCCCAGGAGGTGGCCCTGGATGCAAAGAAGCGGACAACCCTTTTCAATCGGGAGACGATTCTGGGTTCCCGCTACGATCTCCTCGTGGGTTTCCTTCGAAGCGACCTCTTCTCGGTGATCAACCGGCTGACCCTCAGTTCCGACGTTCGGCTGACTCCGAGGACGCGCACGGTCCTGTCCAACCGTTTTTCCATTCAAGCATTCGGCCCGGATGGATCCAATCCTCCGCAGACCTCACGAGATGGTGTTGCCAATGATCTGGGGGTGACCCAGTATTTCTACACCGCCGATTTCCGCCGTTATTTCTTTGTGGGAGAGGAGCTGAATTTGGATTGGACCCGGGGCGGTAACTTTAGACGCAGAGGAGTTGCAACCCGGCTGGGCATTCATACCCCGATGCCGCTGGTCGAGAAAACAGACTTGGATGTAGCCGGTGGTTTTGATTACGGAACGTATCCCGATTTCACCTCTCTATCCACGCTGGATGTTCGCCGCCGCCAGGATGCGAACTGGGATTTTTACGCAGCCATCACACACACTTGGACCCCTCGGTTGGCCACACGCGGTTTTTACCGTTTTGTAGGCGCCAATAACCGCAACGATTTCTTCGAGTACGAGCGTCACATCGCAGGAGTGCAAGTCCTCTTCACGCAGTAGCTCTCTAGTGTCTGGGCCCCAGTTGTAAGTATGGATATATAGCTTGTTATTTCCCCCCATAGTTTCAAAATCATGTGCCATACTTGCTGTAGATAAGGGCACACCCGGAGTAATCCGGGGCCGCAAAGTTACGGATCCTACAGCTTGCTCAGGACCGCCGGACTGCCGAAACAAATACCCTGGAGGATAAAAAATGCGACGCAGAATCGGCAGCCCGATTATCACCGCTCTTCTCATCATTACCTTCGCCTTTGGGTTTGGGCTCAGGCCTACTCAAGTCCTGGGGGAGATGCCGCCCGGCACCCTGTCCCAACGGGATTTGGTCGTGGATCAATTCCTAGGTGTTTCTGGGGGAGGCGCAGGAGGCTCGACCTTGCCTCCGACAGGATCTGAGGCATCCTTACCCGGCGGCACAATAGGGGATGCTAACGCGGGCACAGGCAACCCAGACCTGGACCCCTTGTTGGACACGGGATCCACCTCCGGTTCCTCTTCCAGCGGTTCTTCCTCTATCTCTTCCGGTGGTGGCTCCGGCAGTGAAGGATCGGGAAGTGATGGAGGTGGGGAAGGATCTGGCGGAGGTAGTGGTGGTGAAGGAAGCGGTGGCGAAGGGAGTGGAGGAGGCGGTGGTGAAGGGGGTGGCGGGGGTGGTGGCGGTGAGGAGCCTCCGGAGGATTTCGGTCCGGCTCACCTGGCACTTCACGAAGCACTCCAGGCTGCACTGGACGCCCTAGTCAGTGAACTGAGTATCGACCGGGCATTGGAAGAAGCAGCCTTTCTGCTGGCTCACGATGTTTTTCATGCGAACTACAACGATCTGGCAGGGACTTTCAGTCAAGATCAGATAGATGATCACTCTGCGTACCATTCAGAACAGGATGCGGATCATGAGGATTTTCACTCAGGACAAGAAGCAAACTTGGAAGACTTTACGGGCGGGCAAGAAGTCGCTCACGATGCCTTTCACGCGGCGCAGGCCGGCGACCTCGCCGATTTCACCGCAGACCAGCTAGCGGACCACACCTCATTTCACGCAGTCCAAGATTCTGCTCATACGACATTCCACGATGGTCAGACGACGGAACATAACGCGTTCCATGTGACCTACGATGCCGTACCAGGCAATTTGTCCGCGATGCAGGCGAACGCGGAAAAGAAATCCAATCACCCACACGATCGGGAGCTTACGCCAGCGCAGCACGATCTTCTGCACGCGGTTCTTACAACCAGCGGTGCGCTCGGCAGCCAACTGCACACCGACATCGATGCGGACAAGAACCTCTCAGGTCCTCAGAAGAACACTTTGCAGGGGTACATCAACACCTATCAGGCCCAAGAGGATGCTGCGCACACCGCCCTGCACGATAGTGAGACGGCGGCGCACGATGCGTTTCATGTGGAGGAGGCTTCCGACCACACCGGTTTTCACGCCGAGCAGGATGCAGATTTAGGTGGGTTTACGGGTGTCCAGGAAACTGCGCATGATGCATTACACGCAGGGCAAGCAGAGGATCTAGCCACTTATACCGCTGATCAGGAAGCAGCGCACGGCGCATTCCATACCGAGCAAGAGGCGGATCACGACGCCTACCACGCAGAACTGGGGGTGGACGCCGATTCCTTTAACGAGGAGCAAACTGCTGCCCACGAGGCATTCCACGTGGCTCAGCAGGCGGAGGCTGCGGCCTTTCAGGCGACCCAGCAGACGGAACTGAATGCGTTGTTGGCCGATCAGGCCGCTCAGGAGGAGGCGTTCCACGCTGACTCCACCGGGTTGCCCGATCCTGCGCCCCCTCAGCCGGAGGTCAATCCGGTACCGACACCCACCGTTCCGGAATCAGAGCCACTGGATCCAGTTACTCCGCCCTCAGAGTGAGATGAAGGGGTAGCTGAGCCCGGTTCCGTCGTCGTCGCACCATTCGCAGCTGCGCCACCTGTATCCAGTTGCGGATCGAGAATAAAGGTTCCACCCTCCCACTCGAACCCGAAGGCTTCTCCACCCAAATCGGCCCCAGAGGGGATTCCGCCAGCGGTGGCAGGTAACAGTCCACCGTTTTCCGGAATAAAGAAGCGGTCCATCTGAAGATCGCGCCGGAAGTCGAACTCAGAACTCTCCACGTTGCCGGGTCCTCCCTGCTGGGATGTAGGAGGAGGTTCCGTCGGACTGGTGAAGTCTAAGCCTTGCCGTTGGGGCATGGGCTCCATCTCGGAGACAAAGGTATCCACCCCCTTATCCATCGGGAACTCGTAAAGTTCTTCGATGATTTTCTGAAGATCCTCGGTGGAGCGCTTCTCTCCTTTGCCTCCTCCACTTTCATCCCCGCCTGCGCCAGCTACGTCTTTGCCGCCACCTTTCCCTTTCCCGGCTTCCTTGTCGAGCTCACGCGCCTTATCGCCCGGTCTATAGGGTCTTCTGGATGGGGAGCCTCCGGTCAGATCCATCCGGAGGATCTCGATGGGAATCGTTTCCCCTTGGGTTGACGAAAGGGGGCTCCCGTCAGGGCTGTATTGGGTCGAGCTAATGAGCTTCCCTTTGGCGTCGTACACCTCACGGGTGGTATTGCCAGCGGGATCGGTGGTGGTGCGTCTGGAGCCGCCTTGCGAGTCGTACTCGAATTGGGTTGACGAACGGGGACTCCCGTCAGGGTTGTACCGGAATATGCTCAAGGATTCGACTTTCCCACGATCGGGATCAAACGTGACGGACCCAAGGGGTTTCCCATCGGCATCCAGCCAGGTCCGGCTGTTGGGTTTCCCGTTGGCGTCGTACTGATACCGATAAGAGGAGCTGCCTCCGGGGTCAACCACCGTCGTGCCCACCACGTATGGCTTGACGACTTGCCCGGCGGCTGAGCTGGGGTCGACACCCTTCTCGCCCATATAGCCCTCAGCGGCCTGCTGGGCTTTGCCCTTAGGTGGGGACGCAAACTGGTAATCTCCGGTGAAGCTGTTGATGAGGATGACGGTCTCAGCGTTGCTGTCGTCCTGGAGAATGATGTCGAATGGCGAGTTGGCCCGCTCACCGTTAGGAGCGGGTTCGTTCCCGAACGGTTCGTTTGTTGAACCGGCCTCTGGATCCGGCGTTGTGTCAGAGTCGGTATCGCTGTACTCGGGAGCGGCAGGAGGCGGATCGGCTCGGAGGAGTTGCGGGCCGGAAATCAGCGCGGCCGCAAAGATTCCCAGTGCGGCTGGTAAGAAGAAAAAAAATCTCTTCCGGGGAGAAGGGTTTGACATAGGTTTGCCAGGGTTTTGTGCTTTTGAACAAAGTATACACGAGGAGCCGCGTGTTTGTGGGGAAAAATCAACGAGGAGGAGGTCAAGCTGGCGTTACGAGCAGCCGGAAGTTTCCCCGCAGTTGAAGCATTTGTAGCAGTTCCCCGAACGGACCATCATCGAACCACAGCTGTGGCAGGGGGGTGCGTCCACTTGACCCTGAAAGGCCTGGCGCGTCGTCGGGTTCATGTTCGACCCGGTGCCGGCCGTCGGTGCAGGCTGGGTCACATCTGCCTGTTTGGCGGCTAAGTCGGTGACCGTCGCCGGCGGCTGCGGCTGCTCTCCGGCAGGCAGGAACTTCAGAGCCATCCAGCGAAAGACATAATCCAGGATCGACTGCGCGAAACGGATCTGCGGGTTGGAGGTCACGCCGGCCGGTTCAAACCGCATGTGGCTGAACTTCTTGACCAGCGCCTCCAGCGGTACCCCGTACTGAAGGGCCAGGGAGATGGCCGTGGCGAAGGCATCCAACAGCCCGGAGATGACCGTTCCCTCTTTGGACATGACGATGAAGATCTCTCCTGGTTTCCCATCTTGGTAGAGTCCAACCGTGACATAACCATCGTGGCCCGCGATCGAGAATTTGTGGGTAATCGCGTGGCGTTCATCCGGCAGATACCGCCGCTGAACCTGTTCCTCGAAGGGGTTCAGCGTCTGATCTTGAGAGGCGGCTCCCTTGGATTTTTCCTTGCTGCTGCCGGTTCCTTTGCCGGTTGAAAGGGGCTGCACCCGCTTCGATCCGTCCCGGTAGATGGCGATCGCCTTGAGGCCCGCCTTCCAGGCCTCGATGTAGGCCTGCATGATCTCATCGGCGGTGATCTCCGAGGGGACGTTCACCGTCTTCGAAATTGCCCCCGAAATGAAGGGCTGTACGGCACCCATCATCCGTACGTGGCCCATGTAATGGATGGAGCGGTTGCCCTTCAAGGGTTTGAAGGCGCAATCAAACACGGGGAGATGTTCCGGTTTTAGGCCCGGGGCTCCCTCGATGGTTTCCTCCCGATCCAGATGTTGGCAGATCGCCCGGATTTCATTTTCCGAGTAACCCAGCCGCTTCAACGCTCTCGGCACGGTGTTGTTCACGATCTTCATGAGCCCGCCGCCGACCAGCTTCTTGTACTTGACGAGCGCAATATCCGGTTCCACTCCGGTGGTGTCGCAATCCATCATGAACCCGATGGTGCCGGTCGGTGCCAACACCGTGACCTGCGAGTTGCGCACACCCTGGGCAGTCCCCAGCCGCAGGGCCTCGTCCCAAACGTGCGCCGCTGCGGAGAACAGATCCTCCGGAACAAGCCGGTCGTCAACCGAGACGAGCGCATCCCGGTGCATCCGGACGACTTTCAGTTGAGGCTCCCGGTTCTTGGAAAATCCGGCGTAGGGTCCCTGAACTGCGGCAACCTCGGCGGAGGTCCGATAGGATTCCCCGCACAGCAGGGCGGTGATCGTAGCGGCATAGGCCCGGCCGGAGTCGGAGTCGTAAGGAATCCCCAGCGACATGAGCAACGCCCCCAGATTGGCGTAGCCGAGCCCCAGCTCCCGGAAGGCCCGGGCATTCTCGGCGATCCTTGGAGTGGGATAGGAGGAGTTATCGACGACGATGTCCATCGCGATGGACATCGTGCGCACCGCCGCCCGGAAGTCCGAGATGTGGAAATGTCCGGTCTCATCGAGGAATCTCAGCAGATTCAGGCTGGCCAGATTGCAGGCGCTGTCGTCCAGGTGCATGTACTCGCTGCAGGGGTTGCTTGCGTTGATCCGACCGGTGTTGGGGCAGGTGTGCCAGCGGTTGATGGTGGTGTCGAACTGCATGCCGGGATCACCGCAGTACCAGGTAGCCTCGGCGATGAGGTGCATGAGATCGCGAGCCCGAACGGTCTGCATGGCCTCGCCGCTGGTCACCGCCTTCAAGTCCCACGGCTTGTCTTCCAAGACGGCCTGCATGAACTCATCCGTCGTACGGACGGAGTTGTTTGCGTTCTGGAAATAGATGCTGGAATAGGCCTCTCCATCGATGGAGGAATCGTAGCCGGCATCCACCAGCGTCCAGGCCTTCTTCTCCTCCTCCCACTTGCAGCGGATGAATCTCTCAATATCCGGATGGTCGGCGTTCAAGACCACCATCTTGGCCGCCCGCCGTGTCTTCCCGCCGGACTTGATGACCCCCGCGGAGGCATCCGCGGCCCGCATGAATGAAACCGGGCCCGAGGCGGTGCCCCCTCCGGCCAACTGCTCTTTACCGGAGCGGATGGGGGAGAGATTAACGCCGGCTCCCGATCCGTACTTGAAGATCATCCCCTCGGTCTTGTACCAATCGAGGATCGACTCCATCGTGTCCTTGACCGACAGGATGAAACAGGCGGAGCATTGCGGCTTGGCCTCAATCCCCACGTTGAACCAAACCGGAGAATTAAAAGAGGCCTTCTGCATGAGCAACAGGTGGGTCAGCTCCGCGCGGAAACTTTCCGCATCTTCGGCTGCGGCGAAATAGCCGTCCTTCCTGCCCCAATCGGTGATGGTGTTTGCCACGCGGCTGATCAACTGCCGGACGGAATTCTCCCGCTGAGGGGTTCCCAGAGGACCGCGGAAGTATTTGGAGACGACCACGTTGGTGGCCGTCTGCGACCAGAAGATCGGCATCTCCACTTGGGCCTGCTCGAACACCACCTCCCCATGTTCGCTGGTGATGGAGGCAGCCCGGTGCTCCCAGGTGA
The DNA here is from genome assembly GCA_023248095.1 of Candidatus Omnitrophota bacterium. Taxonomy (GTDB): domain Bacteria; phylum Omnitrophota; class Gorgyraeia; order 1-14-0-20-64-10; family 1-14-0-20-64-10; genus JAHFFF01. The sequence continues at coordinate 8,137 of JAHFFF010000052.1, forward strand.
CTTCGCTGTAGGGATCGGATCCAGGGGTCGTGAAATAACGCGGGATGGTCAAACCCCCGGACAAACGACCACTGGCATGCCCGCCCAGGGTTGTTGCCACCGGATTGGAGGCATCCTTCATCATAATCAGATTCCCTCTCTGTCTTCAAGTTTACTACGGGTGGGGGAGGAGAAAGAGACCCTACCCCATCTGTAGTAGTCGTAGTCGATATTAGGGTTACGGTATCCGCGTGAAACCCTTCAGGGGATCTTGAATGGAAGGAATGTTCCCTTGGGGAGCATTAGGGATGAGTCCGGTACTTCTTACTTTTGCTGAAGAGGACCTAGTCTGCCTTTCCTTCGCTTAACGTGAGGCCGACAAGGACCTCTCGGCGCTGCTCTCCTTCCCCCACAAGATCTTGAAGGCAATCGTCCTTGTACCGCAAGATCTGGGTGTTTGTCAAGAAAAATGTGGATGATATAATGCCACCGATGATGGGCTCGAAGATCGCGTTGAAAGAATGGGCCGTTCTCGTGGAGGCGTTGGCCGGTGGGAAGCAGCTTTTGCTGATTCGAAAAGGAGGGATTCACGACCCGGAGGCCGCCTTCCAACTCGAACAGAGAGAGTTCTTCCTTTATCCGACCTTTGAGCACCAGCAGGAGGTTTACGTCCGACCGGAGTTTCGAGCTCTCTTCCGCTCGGCGGAACAGGCGGGGAAAGAGGGAGGGACTCATGTTGCGTTGCAGCTGTATGCCGGGGTGGCTTACGAGAAGCAGATCAAGGATCCACTGGCGCTTGCCGGTCTGGAGAAATACCACATCTGGAGTCGGCACTTTTTAGAGGAAAGGAGCCGATACAAGCCTGAGCATCCTACGTGGGTGTTGATGCTGCGCGCCTACCGTTTACTGCAGCCGATCCGGCAACCCGTGCGGCCGGAGTATGCCGGTTGCAAGTCCTGGGTAGAATTGAGTGAGGACATTTCACTGGAAGGTGCACAGCCGGTTTTGGACAACCAGCGTTTCCGCGCGGCGCTGGAAGAGATCAGCTCGCGGCTTTAACCCCTCTGAGCAGCCAAGGCCAGGAAGGCCTCGGCGACTTCTTGAGAAACGAGTCCTTGATTGAGCAATTGGCGGATGGAGCGCTCCAAGGAATGCATCTTGTACGTCGCGCCTGTTTCAATCACCGTGGTGAGTTGAGACAGGTTGTTGCTGCGCAGATGGTTTCGAGCCGCATCGGTCGGTATTAAAATTTCCGTGGCGAGCGCCATCCCTCCTCCCATCGCTTCTTCCCGCGGCAGCAGGTATTGGGCCAACACCCCCTGAAGACAGCTGGCCAGCTGGAAGCAGATCTGTGTACGCTGCTGCGGTGGGCAGAAATTGATGAAGCGGTCGAGCGCCTGAACGGTGTTCGTTGCGTGCAGCGAGGCCAGGACGAGGTTGCCCATCTCGGCTGCGTTCAAGACCACCTGAACGGTCTCCGCATCTTCCACCTCTCCGACGACAATGACGTCCGGATCCTGGCGAAGGGCCCGACGGACCGCCTCCGCAAAGGAGAGGGTATCCGAACCGACCTCCCGCTGTTTGATCACCGCCTTGATGTCCTGATGAACGTACTCGATGGGGCGCTCCAGGCAGATGATCACCGCATCCCGTTCCTGATTGATCTGCTGGACCAGGCTGTTGAGCGTGGTGGTCTTGCCGGAGCCGTTGGGGCCGACGATCAAGATCAACCCGTTGGGCTTTCGGATCCACTCCAAAACGATAGGCGGTAGCCCGAGCTTCTCCCAATGGGTGACTTGCGAAGGGATCACGCGAACGGCAGCCTCCACCATCCCTCGCTGCCAGTGCACGTTGAAACGGAACCGCTTTTCGGATTCCATCGAGTATGCGAAGTCCAGCTCCCGGTTCCGCTCAAACGCTTCCACCTGCGCGTCCGTCATGATGCTGTACAACAGCGCCCGAATCTCATTGGCCCGGAAGGGGGGCCGTTCGAGCGGGGTGAGCCGGCCTCGGACTCGCGCGATGGGAGGCCGGCCGGTGGTCAGATGAAGGTCCGATCCCTTCATCGA
>JAHFFF010000053.1 GCA_023248095.1 Candidatus Omnitrophota bacterium
TCCCCACCCTTGCTGCTGCCTGTTTTCTCGGGATGGTCAACGCGATGGGAAGGGAGCGGGGGGCGCTGTTCACCTTGGAGCAGACGATCCTGCCCGAAACGACGGGGACTCGGCAGAGAACACAGGCGCTGGCCTGGTACAACGTGATGATGGATGTGGGGCAGGCGGTCGGTTCTCTGCTCGGGGGCCTGCCGTTTTTTCTGCGGCACAACGTAGAGTTGGGAGAGTTGGCTTCCTATCGTTGGACCTTACTTTTGTATCCAGGCTTAGCCTGCGCAGGCCTGCTTCTCTACACAATGCTTAGCCACCGGATTGAGATTCACGGGCCGACCCCATGGCACCGGATTTCTCCGGAGTCCCGGCGGATCATCACTCGCCTGAGTCTATTGTTTGGGTTCGACAGTTTAGCGGGTGGTTTCCTGCCCAGCAGTCTGGTGGCTTACTGGTTTTTCAGGCGCTTCGGCGTCGGCGAGGAGATGCTGGCACCCCTTTTCTTTGTAGCGCATGCGGCCAACGCCCTCTCTTATTTAGCGGCGGCTTGGTTGTCGAGGCACATCGGTTTGGTGAGGACGATGGTTTTTACTCACACCCCGGCGAACCTGTGCCTGATTGCCATACCATTCATGCCGACTGTGACGCTTGCGGCCATCCTGTATCTTGTGCGGGAGTGCCTGGTGGAGATGGACGTCCCGACCCGGCAGTCCTACGTGATGGCCGTTGTGAGCCCCGGGGAGCGGACAATTGCCGCCGGCGTTACCAACCTCACTCGGCTGGTGGCTTGGACCGTGGCGCCGGGTTTCGCCGGCGCCGCCATGAAATCCCTCGCGTTGGGTTTTCCTCTCGTGGTGGGGGGCGGCATGAAGATCCTGTACGACCTCATGCTCTTCTTCTCCTTCCGCCATGTCCGACCGCCTGAGGAACGGACGTAATGCTGACGGTGATTGTGGATGGGAACAATGTGGTGCAGGCGCTGGGCCTTCGCAACCTGCCGCAAGTCGAGGAGTTTCTCGTCCGGCTGGAGTTGGCCGCGGTCAACAAGGACTGGGAGGTTACGGTGGTCTTCGACGGGCCGGAGCGGCTCCTCCCGCGCGAAAGCGGACCGCTCGTCGTGCGCTACATCCAAGGCAAGACGGCCGACTCGCTGATTGAGCGCATGGTCTACCAGACGAAAGACCGAATGCAGGTGATTGTGGTGACGCAGGACCGGGCCGAGGGGACCCTAGTCCGCGGATTCGGTGCGCGTGTCTGGTCCGCCAACCAGTTGCAGCAGGAGTTGGGGTAAAATGAATGAAGCGGAATTCATCCCGCAGCCATTGGATGCGGGATCACCTATGAAAAAGGGGGGCTAACGATGGGTTGGGTCATTCTGGGAATCTTGGTCCTCGTTGGCATTTGGGTCGTTGGCATCTACAACGGTCTTGTGCAGCTTCGGGTCCGGGGAGACGGGGCCTGGTCCGACATCGATGTTCAGTTGAAGCGGCGCTACGATCTCATCCCGAACCTTGTGGAAACGGTGAAGGGCTACGCGGCGCATGAGAAAGGGGTGTTTCAATCGGTGACGGAAGCGCGCACGAGGGCCATGTCGGCCACGAGCCCCGTGGCAAAGGGCGAGGCAGAACAGGGATTGGCCGGGGCGCTCAAGACCCTCTTCGCGGTTGCGGAGAACTATCCCCAGTTGCGCGCGAGCGAGAATTTTCAGGGGCTGCAGAACTCTCTCAATCAAGTGGAGGAGGCGATCCAGAATTCTCGCCGGTATTACAACGCCGTGGTGCGCGACTACAACACGAAGCTGCAAGTGATCCCGGACAGCCTCGTCGCATCACTGGGCGGGTTCAAGGCGAAGGAGTTCTTCCAGCCGGATAGCCCGGAGGAACGCAAGAACGTCAAGGTTTCCTTCTAAGCGGAAAACGTTGGGAGGAGGCGAAGCGTGGTAGAGCGTCCCATCCGGATCGGCGTCATCGGATCGGGCCGCTCGCATCCCAAATGGGACGAGTGGGCCGAGGATTTGGGCCGCCGGATCGCGGAAGCGGGAGCGATCCTGGTCTGCGGGGGCTTGAGTGGCGTCATGGCGGCCGCCGCGCGCGGTGCGAGAAAGGCCAACGGAACGACGCTGGGGATCCTCCCGGGCGCCCGTGCGGATGAAGCCAACCCTTTCATCACGATCCCCATCCCGACCGGTTTGGGAGAGGGCCGGAATCTTCTGGTGGTTCAATCGAGCGATCTGTTGATCGCTGTCGGCGGAGGGGCCGGTACCCTCTCAGAGATCGGGTTCGCCCTCAAGCTGCACAAGCCGCTCATCCTGCTTGGATCCTGGGAGATCAAGCCGCCGCCCGGAAATGATTCACTCGCGACGCGGCCGCATCTCGTTGACAACCCCGAGGAAGCAGTCCAACTCGCCCTGCGGCTCATCCGAGTTTCCCGATCAGGTTGACGTAGGAATAAGATAAGGAGAATTCGATGGTGACTCGATCGATTCAACAATTGGAAGAACGAATGGTGGGGCTCGAACCCGGTTCCCTGCGCCACCAGACGCTCGAGGCATCCAAGCGGTTCAAAACCTCCTGGATTGAGTTGGGGCGGATGCTCTGGACCGTTTTTAAGGAAAAGAAATTCCGGGAATGGGGATATCTGACATTCGAGGCCTACTGCGCAAAAGAGATCGGAATTCGGGAGGCCACGGCCAAAAAACTTCTGCATTCCTACTATTTCCTTGAGAAGGAAGAGCCGACCTTCCTCAAGCGTGTTGCCTCCGAGGCCTCCCCCTCCAGCGTGCCTTCCGCCGACGCGGTGAATGTGCTGCGCCTCTTGAAGAACCGGCAGGCAGTCCCGCAGGAAGATTACCAGAAGGTACGCAGCTATGTCTTGGACAAGGGGAAGGAGGCGCCTGAGGTCCGCCGGGAGGTCCGGACGATCTTGGAGCAGGAGAGGCCGGATACGGAAGAGGTCCGGGTGGCCCGAACGAAATCCGCCGTTCGGAGAATGATCGGCACCCTGCGCTCCATCCGCCAGCAATTGACCGGCGCTGAACTGGTCCCGAAGAGGTTATTGGAAGAGGTGGAGGGGGTTGTGAAGAAGTTGGAAGGGTTGTTGTGAGCAGACCGGTGTGAGCGATCCTCTTGGTTTGTGGTCTTTCCAGGTGGCCCGCTGGATGAGCCGGCGCAACGGCCGGGCGGTGGCCCGGTCGGTTGCTTCTCGAAGGGGAGCATTCTCCGCCCGCTCCACGGGCCAATACTCCCCAGTGGCCTGGCAGAAGGTTATGAAGGATCGGGTGAACTGGAAACAAATCGGGGCAGGACATTTCCAGTATAAGACCGGAGAGCGGATCGTGCTTGCGACGTGCCATTCCTGGAAAGACCTGATTGCGCGAATCACGGTGGCAGAGGTGAAAATGCTGGGCGAGGGATTGGCCCCCGAGGTGCGGAATCAGTTGGTGGTGGAGGCGGTGGTGGCTGCCGCGCAATGGTGGGATCGGCATGAAAACCCTTGATTCGTGTTGTTTGACGCCGGCACCTTTCAAGCGTACGCTAGAGCGTCGGAGAAACCAAAGTGATGAAACCGATCGGTCTTAAACGCGGCTACCGCACCCCCTTCGTCAAGATGGGCAAGGAATACGCCCGCCTGAACGCCGTTGATCTTTCCGCCCGCCTGATCGATGGGATCCTGGAGAAGCGGGTTGTTCCGGTGGAAAAGATCCAGCACGTGATTTGGGGGATGGTGGTCCCGGATCCCAACCTCTATTCCATCGGCCGAGAGGCGGTCCTGGCTTCTCGTCTCGACAATCGGGTGGAGGCCTACAGCCTTTCGCGCGCCTGCGCCACCTCGCTGCAGGCTGCCGCCAATGCGGTTGCCTATTATCAAGCATTCCCAGAGGAGCCCTCAGTCACTCTTGTGGGAGGGGTGGAATCCTTCTCCGCCGCGCGACCGGTGTTGACCGATGAGGCCGCCGCCTTCTTCAAGGTTTTGGGCTCCAGGGCCCCGCTAGGGAAGAAGCTGGCCGCTTTTTTCAAGACGCCGCTGAAGAAATTTTTGCCTGTTCCTCCTTCGGCCAAGGAATATTCAACCGGGTTGACCATGGGGGAGCATTGCGAGCTGATGGTCAAGGCTTTCCGGATTGACCGGGAACGCCAGGATCGATTCGCGCTAGCCTCTCACCGCAATGCCGTGGCCGCTCAGGCGAAGATTGCAGCGCAGCTCATCCCAGTGCAAGGGGTTTCTCAGGATACCCTCCTCCGGCCGGACACATCGTTGGAGGCATTGCGCGTCCTCCCGACCGCATTCGACCGATCGCCCGCGGGCACCATCACCGCGGGCAACGCAAGCCCCTTCACGGACGGAGCGGCCGGACTGTTCTGCATCTCCCCGGCCCTTCAAGCGGAGATCGCTCCCGATGCCTTTCTCGTCGACTTCGAATTTGTCGCTGTGGAGCCCAAGGACGGCCTGCTGATGGGGCCGGGCAAGGCGATGCTCAGGATCCTTCAGCGGCGAGGGTTGAAGTGGAACGATTTGGATTACCTCGAGATGCACGAGGCCTTTGCAGGCCAGGTTCTATGCAATGTAGACGCGGTGAACAACCCACGTTACCGGGAAGAAAGGTATGGTGTGAAGGTCGATCCCGGCCGGCTCGACGAGGCCCGCCTGAATCCCTGGGGGTCTTCCATCGCGTATGGGCATCCCTTCGGAGCCACCGGGGCCCGGATGCTGAATCAGGCCGTCGCGTACCTGCACGATACCCAGAAACGCCGCGCCCTGCTGGGCATCTGCACCGCCGGCGGGCTGGCCGGCTCAGCTCTCCTTGAACGGGCGTAGCGGAGTTCGCTCGTGGTTCTTCCTGTGGGGGCCCGTGACGCTCTACGTGGCCTTCATCTTCTGGCTCTCCTCCGCTCCCAGGCCGGCTCCACCCTTTCTCCGTTGGAAGGGAGCAGACAAGCTGTTCCATCTGGCAGAGTATGCCCCTCTGGGCTCCCTTCTCTTGCGTGCCTTCAGCCGAGCCTGTTCCCCCTCCTACCGTCGCGCCATGGGGCTCTTCACGATACTCGCGGGCCTGGCGGTGGGGTCCGCAGATGAGTTTTACCAGAGTTTCATCCCGACCCGGGCCTCCAGCCTCTGGGATTTGATGGCGGACGGGATCGGAGTCTTGGCAGGAAAGTTTCTCTACGGGCTGAAGGTGGCCAGGACCCCGTAGTGATCCGATGGATGAAGGCCCTCGGCGTTGGGGAGGTCGCAGATGATTTCGCAGCCGGTCGGCCTTAATCGCGACGAAGGCTCTTTCCGGAGAAACAGGTAGTCGATCCGCCGATCCGGAAATTTCACCGAGTGAGATTGGATGAACGGATTTTGGTTATCCCAGGTAATTCCCGCCTCGCCGGGATGAAGCGTGCCGAAGAGATCCAGGAATCCCGACTGGAGGATCCGTTGCACGGGGGCCTCGGCGACGGTAGAGTTGAAATCGCCCGCGATCATCAAAGGGCCCGCCAGCTCCTTGACCAGTCCCAGGAGGTTTTCAACCTGGGCCAGGCGAGTGGCACCGTCCTCCGCCTTCCAGGACAGGTGAGTCGAGACCGCCCAGAGTGGAAACGACCCGGTAGCCAACTCCACCAGCAAGGCCTGGCGGCGATACGGCTCCAGCGGGGAGACGACAGGATAGGTGATTGTTCGATGGGACAGGGCGGGGAAGCGGCTTAGGATCGCCAGCCCCGACTCTGCGGAGTGGATGCAAGTTGAGTAGGAAAGGGACTGAAGCAAATCGGGAAGGGCAGCCTCCTGGAGGCAAAGGATGTCCGCATCAAGTTCGCGCAGGGCGCTCAAGAGAGCCGATTGGCGGGCCGGTGGGCCGTTGGTTCCCCAGGCGTTGAATGTTAAGACTTTCATCCCGTTCCGATCATAGCATGTTTGCCGAACGTACGAATTGGGATCTGACCCCCAATCTCCTTGCCCAGCAGAAGGAGGCTCTTCGCAACGAGGGGGCGGAGATTCTGGATCTGACGGAATCCAATCCCACAAAGATCGGGATCCGCTATCCCGAGGATCTTCTAAGGTCGTTGACCGATCCGGGTTGCCTGATTTACGATCCCCATCCCAAGGGGATCCTCTCGGCCCGTCAAGCGGTCTCCGCAATCTTCAGTGCCAAGGGAATTCCGTTGGATCCCGATAAAATCTTCCTGACTGCCAGCACCAGTGAGGCGTATGGTTTTCTGTTTCGTCTCTTGGCCAATCCCGGAGATCAGCTCTTGATTCCACGCCCCAGCTATCCCCTTTTTTCTTATCTGGCGGATCTCCATGATCTCGGTGTGGTTTCTTACCCTCTTCGCTTGGGGCAGGACGGCCTTTGGCGGATCGAGCTGGATGCGTTGGAGGCTTCCATAACGAAGCAGACCAGGGCGATTGTGGTGGTCCACCCCAACAATCCCACCGGCTCGTGCGTGACTACTGAGGAGCAAGCTCGATTGATCCATCTCTGCCGTCAAAATGACCTAGCCCTCATTTCCGATGAGGTATTCGCCGAATATCGTTCCCCGACGGGTCTCAAGGTTCCAGCGACTCTACTCGGGAAGGGGGAGGCGCTCACCTTCTCCCTAGGCGGACTCTCCAAGTTTCTCGGGCTTCCGCAGATGAAACTGGCCTGGATTGCCTGCAGCGGGCCGCCGGAGCAACTCGACCGGGCGCTCGAGAGGCTGGAGCTCATTTCCGACACCTCCCTTTCCGTCAACACCCCGGCGCAGAGGGCGTTCCCCCATTGGCTTAAGACGGCCCCTGCCATACAGGGGCAGATCCGGCAGCGGATCGAGGAAAACCGTCAGCTCCTTCAAGCGCACTTGAATCAAGGTCTCGGCCGCTTGCTTCCGTCTGAGGGGGGATGGAGCGCGGTCCTGGGATTTCCCTCACTGCAGGATGTCGAGCGATGGGCCCTGACCCTCCTGAAGGAGGACAAGGTCCTCGTTCACCCCGGCTATTTCTTTGATTTCGAAGAAGAGGGCCTTATCGTCATCAGCCTATTGACCCCGACCGACTCATTGCAAGAGGGCATCCGCCGGATCCTCTCACGCTTCTGCTTGTATAAAGGATAGATTCGTTTTACAATAAGGCCATGACACGCCCCGCGAATTCCTTGAAGATCCTTCTTCTCATCCTGATCTTCGGAGCGACCTCCGGCAGCAGCCTAGCAGTGGAGAGCCGTTCCCAAGGCCGCTGGCCCAACCCTCGAGAGCGGGGGATGTACCAGGCCAAGATTGCCTCGACCGGAAAGATCCTCTGGTACGTCAATTGGGAGACAACCGTTACCCCCAAACTGGACCACACCCAACGGGTGGAGATCCAGGAGCGGGGCTACGGACAGCCCTGGCGCTACAACCGGCCGATTGTTTGGCGGAAACGATTGGTCTTTTCCACAGAGGGGCAGGATGGACAGGCGGCTCCTTTCCTGCGATTTCAGTCGGTTGAGGGCACCCGTTGGACCGCAGAGGGAACCCTGCTTAGCCATATGGACATCCGGAGGTCCGCCAACAACCGGCAGATCCTGTATCAGGATTCCAGCGTGGGCAAAACGGATGAGTCGGGTGTCCTTCCCTGGACTCCGCAGGCGCTTCCCGATGAGCTCCTCTTTCATTGGGTCCGAACCCTCCCCTTCGGGCAGTCCCTTCAAGAACAGAGGTTTCCCAGCCAGTGTAACCTGGTGGTCTCTCCCACGCGTCAATTCCGGATCAATGCGCAGGTCAAGGGGACTGAGGTTGTCACCACACCTGCAGGGACCTTCTCCTGCTATCGGGTGGAGCTGTTTCCGCAACTGGTTGGGCCGCTGAAGGTCCTGGCCCCGAAGATGGCCCTGTGGTGCAGGACCGATCCCCCTCACTACTGGGTCCGCTACCAGGGTCCTGTCGGAGGGCCCGGCTCACCCCAGGCGATCATCGAGCTGGTGGAGTTCGAGGAGCAGCCTGGCAGATGAAGATCGCCTGCGATCTCTGTGGCAAGGCGGTGGAGGATTCCCTCCTTCAGGTCATAGAGGAGGGGAACGAGATCCTCTATGCCTGTCCGGAGTGCTACCTCGCTCATCTGGGGGAACCTCCGGAAGAGCAAGCGTAGGTCAGGTATCCCCTTGATGGGGTTGGGTGTTAGGTGTATAATCTTTGTCTTGAGTAAAGGAAGAAACAGATGATTCAGGGATACGGAATCCAAGAGATGAATCACCATGGTCCCGTGATCTCGCCAAAAGTCGTTGGCGGATGGCGGAGGAAGGCTATTTTCTGCCTACACTACCCTATGGCTTACCGCCTCACGGTAAAGCCGGTCATGGGCTTGAGGGGAGGGATTTCCTAGAGGATTTCGTTCTGTAACGCCTGAAAAACTTCAAAGCCCATGATCCAAAAGATCATGGGCTTTTTTATCGGAGGGAAAAGAGAAGATGCCGAAAATAGATGAGAACACGAGAGCGCCGACCTTGCTTCGGGTTCGGCGGAATCCGGTCAAACTGACTGCCCTGTTGTACCTGAGGGAAGCCCTGCGGACCGAGCGATACGAGCAGTGCGCCCAATTCATTCAGGTGGCTAGGGAGTTCGGGGCGCAGGATCGGGAAGTTGATGAGCTGCTGGAAGATGCCAGGCGAACGCCGCGCTAAAGGGTCTTATGCTGCGACGGCTGCTGGGGCGCGGGCCAGGCGCTGCCGCTGCTGGGGTGAGGGAAGTTGTATGTTCCAGGCCAAGCGGAGAGTGGCCAGGGTCCGAATGGTGAAGTATGTCGCGTCCAGCTCCCACCAATTCAGTCCGTGGGCGGCCGAGCGGAGGAAGGCGTGATGGTTGTTGTGCCATCCCTCCCCGTAGGTGAGCAAGGCGACCCACCAGTTGTTGGTGGACTGATCACCTGTAGCCCAGATCCTGTAACCCCACTTGTGGGAGGCCGAATTCACCAGCCAGGTCGCATGCCACATAAAAACGGTCCGAATCACAACTCCCCACACCACGAAGGGCAAACCGCCCCAGAGGTAGAGGAGGATGGCCAAGATGAATTGCCACAATCCATGGGTGGCATTCAGGAACCGATAGACGGGATCCTTGTCCAAATCTGGCGCATAGGTCCTGTACCGTTCGTACTCATCCAGTTCTTCGTCAAAGGCAAACAGCCAGCCCATGTGGGCCCACCAGAATCCTCGGGTTGGGCTGTGGGGGTCGTTGGGCTGGTCCGACCGGGCATGGTGCAGACGGTGTATGGCCACCCACTTGATCGGCCCATTCTGCCAGGCCAGGCATCCGAAAAGGGCCATCAGGTATTCCAGGGGTTTCCAGAGCTCAAAAGAGCGGTGGGTCAAGAGCCTGTGGTAACAGAGGCATATCCCGAGCGCACCCGTGATCCACTGTAAGGTTACGAAGACCCAGAAGGCATGCCAGTTGAAGGTGAAAAAGCCGGCCAGGCAGGCCACATGCATTGCAGCGAAAGCTACAATACTATCCCATTTAATCCGTCGGATAGCCAACGGATCATTCTGTGTTGAAACCTTTGGCATGCGGTTACGATACCATGTTCCCTCGTACCCGTCAAAGAAATTCCTCCCGGGTACCTTGAATTTCTCATCTCAAACGGCCATACTTGATTTGTAGTTTCGGACTGACATCCTTTTAAGTTGGCGGTGACAGCGATCGCCGATAACAACGAGGCGCCGGAGGGTTGAGCTTGCACTCCTCAGGCGCTTCGTTGTTTCTGGAGGGCCTTGACCGCAACGGTTGGGTCTGTTAGGTTGAACCCGTGGGAAAAATTCCCTTTCGATGGCGTGAGTTAGCAACGGTTACCCTAGCGGTTACACTCGCCTGGGGCCTTCGGGGTCAGCACGGGCACGAGAAAGGGGCCGCCGTTGCCGGGGCGATGATTGGGCTGTCTCTTGCAGCCGTTACGGGTGGAGCGGCTTGGATTGGTGCGGCAGTAATCGGCTCCCTGAGTTTCGCCATCGGCGGTGCCCTCAGCTACGGACGTTTCGTGGAGCCAGCCTATCGAGGATCTTGGGAGGCGATCGGCTCTTTGGCGGTCATCGGTTTCTCATGGGGTGGGTTAGGTGGTTTAGGTCTTGGGTTAGGGTTGGCGTTGCCCAGGTACCGACTGTGGGAACGGATCACCATCGCCGGTGGGTTGTTTTTGGTCTGGTTCCTGGTCG
>JAHFFF010000054.1 GCA_023248095.1 Candidatus Omnitrophota bacterium
GTCTCGACCAAGACCAGTTGAGCCGGACCGATGGTTACACTCTTCCCGGAGGAGAGATGAAGCTCTATCTTGTTGCGGCGCCCACCGATCAGCTCCCACAGCTCGGTCTGATTCAGCTCCAACGGCACGGCTTGCTCCGGGCCGGGAATCCGGATCACTCCGGCCTCCACCGGCCTCTTCAGCAAGTTCTCCACAGCATTGCGGATCCCATCCACGCGGTGATCGGCCATCCCAAAGAGGCCCAGCTCCGGATCCACCTCGGCCCCTGGGTGCCGAGTCAAAAACTTGTCCGCCAGCGCCACCGTCCTTTCCACCGACAGCGGTGAGACTTCCTCCAGCCCGGCGGCAGGGGGGACGGAAGGCGCTGCCGGAGTGCCGCTAACAGGTGGAGGCGGGGTGTCCTCCCGTTTTGGCTTCGGTTGCGAAGGTTTTGTTAGACGGTCGGCGACTATGAGTCCCGTAACAGCCCCAACGACTGCAGCACCAACAGTAATGTTGCGGGTGATCACCTTTCGGCTGCGCTGTCGCTGCTGGTACCATCGGGTCCGGGTCACAAAGGGGGCAGGCAACCTAATTTGGAACCGCTCCCCATTCGGAGGATGCTCAAGCACCAATTCCAAACCTCTCATCTCGCCAGCCACCTCCCATGCCGACCAATCCAGATCATCGGGCACTGATCCGTTCCAGACCGGGACGATCATGGGCTCGATTTGTAAAGCCCATGTCGCTTCGCTGGGGATCTCACCCGTGATTAGCCGAAGCCCTGTTGGCATTATGTCACGCGCCAATCTTTCTTCCCTCCAAAACGAAACTCCTCCGAACTTTAGTTCATCGTATCGGTCTGTCCTCGCCCTTCCCGCATGAGGTTGGGCCAATTCCAGCCCCATCCGCAGGACAGTCTGCGATTGGCCGGGCGCAGGTTGAACTTCGATTAAATATGTCTCGTTCATTCCTTCCGGTATAACTTGCCGACCTTCTCCAATCTCCACCGGAGCTCTCGGCAGGCGACCCAAGATAAATCGGATCAGCCAGTTTGGATGTTCGGGCCGTGGCCCGGGTTGCTCCGGTCGAAAACCTTCACGAGCCTCCTCAGGCCGAGCCCTGAAGGAAAGTATCCTTGCGCCTGCTGGCTCCAGTATATTCGGTTCATCGAGTCTTAAGCGAACCTCCGCAGGAGAAATGTCGTCCGCTAGGTAAACACGGCCAGGCTCACCACGAGGCGGCCTGGGTTCAAGGAAAGCATCTCGTACCAGGGGAGAAATGCCAGCCCTGCCCACCACCCCCCCTATCGTTCCTCCCACAATAGCCCCGAATATCCGATGGAACCAACGCCGGCGCGAAATCTTCTCCTCCAACCCGGCGGCAGGAGGTAGCACAGCAAGTACCTGGATAACCGCTGTCTTGGTTTCCTCTTCGGACTGCGCTTTAAGTTCCTGAAAAACAGTCCGTGCCCTTTGAATGTCGCTCGCCATCAGCGGAACCTCGGCTTCAGCTCGGTCGAGTAACTGCATGACCTCTCTTGGAAAATTCTGATTTAGCTCAGGGGGAGAGAAATCCGGCCAGGCCACCCAAGTCCAGAACTCATCGGAAAAAGTTCCTTGGTGAATCTCTGCCAAGTAAGGTGGAAAGCTGCCAAAGACCCCCAACATTTCATTCTTAAACCAAGGCTCTTGATTGAAAAAGGCGTAAGTCCTTTCTAAAGGCTCTCGTTTTTCACTTGGAGCTCTCCGCAATGCACGCTCGAATATTTCGTGGCCCAGGAGATTTTTCCAACCGGTACCGGTACCAATTGTTTGGCCGGCTAAAAGAAGGATATTGCCCGGGGTGAAATACACGGCATTGAATGCAGAGATCCCCCGATCAGGCAGTGCAGTCAGTTGGTCGTGAAGCGGGCGATCTACTCCATACAAGGACGCGAGGAAAGTTTCGTATGCCTGACTTGGTAAAGGCTGGACGCCTTCTTTAACGTGAACCGCTCTGGTTCCTATATCGCCCCCGCCAATCTTGACACGGCGAGCTGCCTCCATGACGGCATCGGGCACTATGTACAGTTCGTCGGTTGCTTTGATCCCAAAAGGCCCAATAGAAAAGGGAGGCGAGGGCGGGTTGGGAAGCTGCTCCTCCAGCCCGGCGGAATGACCGATGATGACAGCGGAAGGAGTTGTTGCTGGAGCCGGAGACAGGCCCAGGGCGTTGCTGGCAAGTTCAAGCAGGCGGTCAGGACCACCTTCGAGTGCTTGGCGGATTTCTTCCAATCCAGCCTGACTCTCCTTCTGCTCGGCTCGCAGGGTGCTTCGACCCGGCTCAGCATAAACTCCGGCAGGGTTGGGGAGAGACAGGGTGAGCGCTACCAGGAGCGCCATTGCTTTGGGAATGGGCTTCATCGGGGAGATTTATCCTTTGATAGAAGGGTACCCGATAGCTCCTTCAAAAACAAGTTTTTCAGGATAATCTTCTAAGCTAGATTTAGATTAACATTAGTTAATCGAGAAATATCTAGATAAATTACCCGCTTCTACCCGGGAATCGGGTATACTTATTCCACAACTTGTATTAGCCCATGAAGAACCGCTCTGTGCGAGGAATCTGTGCCCTTTTCCTAACCCTGGGCCTCACCCTGCCCGCCTTCGCCCTGCGGCAAACAGAGCTCTCCGAAACCGAAGCCGGCCTCGAGGAGATGAAGGCCGCCCTCACGCCTGCTCAAGCCGGCGTGGAGCAGAGGGTCCAGATCTACCGGAGACGGACGAAAAATTGGATGAAAGAGGAGGAGCACGAGGTGTCCCAGCTCACGCCGGAGCTGTTGGCCACATTCGACGGCGTCCGGCTCAAGGGGTTGAAGCTGAAAGGGGGCAAGCTGCCGCTGCCGGGCCAGACGGATCTTTTCCCCGGGCCGAAGAACAGTCCGGTCGAGGTGGATTTTGAAAACGGGAAGATCACCCAGGTCCGGGTCCTCCGGCCCGATAAAAAGACAGTCCGCCACGAAACCCTCTACGGCCGCGTGGAGCAGATGGCGGACGGTCTCCTATTGGAAAGCTTCCGTGTCCCGCCTTCCAGGAAGCAGCTGGCAAAACTGGGGCGGGTCACGCTCAAAGGGCCGGACCTGCGGCTCGGGAAGAACGGCAAGCTTCCCATCTCCGGCATCGCGGACCGTTTCACCGGCTATGGCGCCGCCCGCGTGGAGATGGACCTCGAAAACGGCTATCTCTTGGAGGTGAGGATCTTCGACGACGCGGGCCAACTGCAAAAGAGGGAGACCTACCTCCGGCTGGAGCGGACGGAGGATAAGAAGTTCCTCGGGACCTCCCGGCCTCAGAAGATCACCCAAGCCCGCCTGACGCTGCTGGGCCGGGTCACCGTCCAAGGGGTGCGGCTGGGGAAGGACGGGTCGCTGCACTTGGCCGGGGACCGGGGCCGGATCGAGCAGCACCCCGAAGCCCCGGTGGAGGTGGATCTGGAGGACGGGCATGTAGCGGCCGTCCGGGTGCTTCGCCCGGAAGACAGTTCGGTGAAGGAAACCGTGGTTTTCACCCGCATCGAACGGCTGCAGGACGGCCGGCTCCTGCACACGTTCCACGATCGTCCCCCCTCCCGCTGGGAGGATTACGGTTCCTCGGTCATACCGGGTTTCCGCCTGACCCGGAACGCCCTCCAGCACTGGAAGGGGGAGCCGGGCCGGCAGCTGGGGCGGGCCTACGCGGTCCATCCCAATGCCTGGGCGGATCTGTTCATCGAGGACGGCGGCGTCAGCTGGGTGAAGATCGTCAAGGACACGAAAGGCCAACCGGTCGATTTCCGCACCGGCCCCGGGATGGGACGCGTAAACCGCGGGCTCTACCCGCGGGAGGAGGAGCTCCGGCTCCGCCTGGCGCGGGAATTCCGTGGGGCCGGGGTGCCGGAGCTTTGGGCGGAGCCAGCCGCCGAGACCCTGCTGCGGATGGGGGCCGCCTCCCTTTCAAAGCTCCATAAGGACGGGCTGCTGACCGATGCCGACCTCCAGACGCTGAGGGAGCTGGACGCTGGGAAGACGGACCTCGCCGCGCTGGCCGGCCGGGTCGGGACCCGGATCGCCCAGTACGGGGAACGTACCGGGGATGAAGGGATCGTCAAGAAACTCGTGACACACCAGCTGTTTCCCTGGAGCGAGATTGAGCGGCTGCAGCGCACCTACGAGCTGGGACAAACCCTGGATCTGATCGGCGAAGCGCTCAACCACCCGAACGTGGAGGACTGGATCAAGCGGGCGCAGAGCGCCAGGAACCGCCGCGGAAAGCTGGCCATCGCCAAACACCTCCGCCGCTACGATCCGGAAATCAGCCCCAAATTCAAAGACCAGGGGGAGGCGTTGATCGTGGAGCTTCAAAAATACCTGCTCATCCTGGACCAGATTCTCTCGAGCCCGGAGGGGGAGCTTTGCGATTGCGTGGTGGAAAACATCGACAGGAGCGGGGATATCGGCGTCCGTCTCCAAGGCGAGTTGGAAAGAATGCCTGAGCTTGAACCCCGGCAGCAGGTAAGGATTTCTTTTGCAAAGGGAGCAGAGACGGTCTGGAAGGTGGTGGCCTATGATCCGGAGAATTTCTGGGTCACGCTGGCCCCCGCGGATCCGGAGAACCGTTCCCCTGTCCGGCGGGGGCAGCAAGCCCGCTTCCAGCCGATCCGGAAAGACATCCCCCTGAAACAGCAGCGGGAGATCCTGGCGCGTCTTTTGGCTCAACTGCAGGAGAGCAAGGGGCGGACCACCGGGTCGCGGGTGATGGACCGGCTCTTCGGCCTGATCCCGCTGACGGCCGACCCCAACAAGCCCCTTTCTCAAGAACAGTTCATCGACAAGGAAATCTTGGCGGACCAAGCCCAGGAAATGGCGGTCCAGCTCGCGCTGAACAAGACCGAGATGACCTTGATCGAAGGGCCTCCCGGAACCGGCAAGACCAAGGTGATCGCCGAGATCATCCGCCAGGCGGTGGCGCGCGGGAAAAAGGTTCTGCTGGTCTCCCAGATGCACCAGGCGGTGGACAACGCGCTGGAGGAAATCATGGAGGATCCGGCGATCCCGGTCCTGCGGCTGGGGAACGACCCGGCGGCGTTCCGGTACGGGACCGAGAAGTTCTGGCCGGGCACCGCTTTCACCCACAGCCCCAGCGCTCCGGAGGCGATCCGGCAGGCGGCCAGTCAGGTTTGGGAGGAATTCGAGGAGAAGAAGTCCCGCTCCCAAGGAGGCATGGTCATCGCGGCCACCGACAGCGGGATCGGCACCGACTGGTTCCGCATGAAATATCTCAGCGGTCCCTTGAACAAATTCGACCTGGTGATCATGGATGAGTCGAGCCGGGAAACCGTCCCCGGCGCCTTGGTCCCCCTGGAGCTTCTGGCCCCGGACGGCAAGATGGTCTTCGTGGGGGACGCCAAACAGCTTCCCCCCTACTTCAGTCTCACCTCCGAGCAGCGGGCCCAGTTCCGGGCGGCCGATGTGCCCGGCCCGGCCATCCGGGCCTACCAGCGCAGCATCATCGAATGGCTCTTCTCGAACGGCCAGGGGGACCGGGTGATGCTCTCCACCAACTACCGTTCCCCGCCGGTCCTCGCCCGGCTGATCTCCCTGCTGTTTTACGACGGGGACCTGAACACGCGGGGGTGGGAGGATTTCGACGCGGAGACGTTTAACCTGCGCCTCATTGACCTGGCCGAAGAGCCGAACCGCTTTTACGAGGACAGGGACAAAGAGACTGGGAGCATACTCAACGAGAAATCGGCCGGGCAGGTCCTGGAGATGGTCCACTTCTACCATGAACAGCGCAAGGTTTTCTTGGACGAGATCACCATCATCACCCCTTACCGGCGCCAGGCGGCCCATCTCATTGGCCTGCTGAAGGAGGCCTATCCCCACCATAAAAACCTGCCCCGCGTGACCACCGTGGACAGCTACCAAGGGGGCGAGAACAAGGTGATCATCCTGGATTTCGTTCGGAGCAACCCGGAAGGGGAGATCGGGTTCCTCAAGGACCTGCGCCGCCTCAATGTGGCCCTTTCGCGGGCGCTGGAGAGCTTGGCGATCGTCTGGGATTCCCGCACCTTCGCTCCGGACCTGATGATGAGCGGCTCGCCGGAGGACCAGCGGGCCCGGGAGAAACTGCGGGACCTGCGCGATTACTACCGGAACGAAGTGGCCGTCTTCTTCCCCGAAGCTCGCGCGGTGAACGGTAACGGGAACGGCAAGACCGCCGCCGGCATGGAGGAGGAGCTAGAGCGAATCGTGGGTCAAACGATTCAAATCCTGAAAGGACAGAGGGACATCCGAACGTATAACCCCCCTGTCCGGCTCAGTCGGTGGCTCGCTTACCATCCTCAGGAAGAGATCCCTTCCGTTGACGCGCTGGCCCAAGCTGTCATGGCCGGCATTCATTACAAACCTCCATGGTACGGACGGTTTATCTATCGCGCGTATCACAGAGACACACAGCGCTTGATACATAATGAAGCCACGGAGATCCTTCCGCTGCTGGCAACCCGCGCTTCTTCGCGAGCCAAATTGCCGGTTGAGGAGACAGTTCAGCAGAGTCTGCAGCATTTAAGGTCCGAGCCCTGGTGGGCATATTCGACACTGGAAGCATTGGTGCCAGACCCGCGGTTTGAGGCCGCCATTTCCGCGGAAGCGGGTGAGCTGCTTCAGTGGGCTAAAGACCAAAAGTCAGAAGACTCCGAGAACTTGCTTGCTCAAATGATTCCCCGGAAAGCCTATTATCCGGCGCTAGCGGCAATGGTCCCGGTTTTGGTGCAGATGGCTATTGAGGGGCCGGAACCATCCGTGCGCCAAAGCGGACGGAACTTACTGCGGGCAATGATCCGGGCGGAACACCACCGGTTTTATCCTGAACTGGCAGTGCAGGTTCCGGGCCTGCTTCAGCGGATTTCCCGCACGGTGGGAAATGTGCCGTACGAGGCTGCGCGCCAATTTTATTGGCAGGGTGTTAACGATCGGCCGGAGGGTCAGCAGGCTTCCGACCCCGCGGTGGAAGAATTCTTGGACACCCGGTGGCTGATCCAGGAATTGGTTGCGGGGATACCTCGAATTGAGCAGTCACTCGAGTTTCGCTCAGTGTTATTGGCTGGGATTCCCGATATTTTTGAAAGCTTTGTCCACGATAAACATTTTGTGTTGGGTCAGGAACTTGGGAATCCCTCGGTGTTCCAGGATCTCTTAAACCGGTTGGCCGTTTTGGATGACCAGGAGATCCAATCGGCGCTGCAGGTCGAAACCGGCAAACTGGCGGACCGGATGGCCCAGGAAGGGTTTCCCGAAGAAGATTATCTAGCGGTTAGATCTTTTAGTCGTGTGATGATTCGGGACCCTCAGCTCTCCCGCTTTTGGGTGGCGCAGGTGCCAAAGTTGGCGAGTTGGAGCACCTCCCCGAAGCTCTACGGCGTGAGCGAGTTCTATTTGACTGAAATGCTGAAGTTTTCCCGCCGGCGGTTTGCAGAAACCCTAGTCCAACAGATCCCCATCCTGCTAGAGGCTCTTTTTATAAGCGACCCACAGCTCAAGGAACATGAAAACGTCCGGATTGCGGAAGCCTCGGAGAATTTACTGACCCAAATAACCGAAGCGCGTCTGCTGCCGGGTTCCGTTGTCCTGCAAGTTCTTGCGCGATACGCCACCACAACAGAGCCTCAGCATGGAGCCAAACTGCTTCTTGCGCTCAGACGGAATGGCTACCTTAGCGAACGAGCCTATCGGTGGGTGGTTGGGAAATTATTCGTGCCCCGGTTGCTGCGTGAAATGGAGAGCTACGGGCGTCCTTTCGCGGAATCGGCCGAGACTCTTCCCCCGCTGGAGGGGGTTACCGTCGTCGAACCCTATCAAATTTTCATTTCTCAATCCCAGGACGACATCCAACCGCTTTCCATCGAAGAGGCCGCTTCGTATTACTATGCACCGGCCTTTTTTGTGCGGGGCAAAGAACGCAAAAAGTTCCTCCTTTACGGTCCCGGGCTGGCTGCCTGGCACGCAGATTCTAGCTCTCGGACATATGTGGGCATCTCACCGGACGGCAAGCAGATGTTTTACATGACCCCCTGGGGGGAAATGCTGGCTCTCCGTTCCACTCCTACCAGTTACGACATTACCTCGGAGAACAGGCGGCTGATAGATCATTTCTTGGGAATAATGGGACAGGAGGAATACTTTCATAATCCGCACCGGCTGGAACTGTGGGAGCGAATCCTGCCATTCATCGACGAGGTCCTTCAAATCCCTCTCCAAACCCCGTTTGATCAGGTGTGGACGGATACGCCGGAGATAATGCCGGTTGAAATGCTAACGCAGCTGGCCGACGCCGGCATTGATTCAGAGGACGAAATCAAAGAATTTGTCCGCCTCGCGGTTGATAAATTTTTACTTGAATCCCACCGCCGGGATGCATGGGTGGGACGCATTCTTATCACGCATGCGGTCTATTTCTGGATCACGCGTCCCGTTCCTTTTAGTCTGTCTGGAAATCTGGGATATATACACTTGCACGAATACGTTATTCAGGAGCGGCGGGATCAAATTCTGGGACATCACGCCGATATCCTGCTGGCGGACAGCGATACAGCCACCGTGCAGTTGGTCGTCACACAAAACGCGGCGGCACTCCCGGGTCTTAGGCTCACGAGCGCGGGCCTGTGGGATATTCAGGTTTCCAGCGTATGGCAGATGCTGGCCGATCTGGAAGCGATGACAGTGAGCCGGGATCCCGGGATCAGTCTGCGCCTCCTGGAGCAGTTACGTCAGGGAAACCTGCGTATTTATAAAAATGGTCAACAGCTGCTGGAACAGCATTACGGCGACGCGCTCTCCTCGGGTGACGTGCTTGTGATTAAAGCTGTCTCCGAAATTTCCGCCGGAATGGAGGAGATTGTTTGGCAGAATCTCACGCCGGTCGTGATTAGCGCTGGGTTGGAAGCGGCCCACCCGGAGCTGGAGGTTTTCCGCCGGGCGGAGGGATTCCCGGCGCTGTTCGCCGGCGGGGAGGAAACGCCGGCGGAAGTGGCTTCCCGGGCGGTCATCGCCTGGCCTGGATCCACAAACCTCATCTTCGCCGGGACGAAGCAGGAGGCGAGGCGGTTCATCCCGATCCTGCAGGAAGCCGGGTTCGAGGTGCGCACGCCCGCTCCCGGCAACCTGATTCTCGAGATCCTCCGGGCGGCCGGGCTGGAGGGCCGGATGCTCGAGCGAGCCGGGGAGATCCTCGGCGCCGAAACGACCTTCGCCGGCCAGGCATAAGCGAACAGCTACCTGGAGGGGTGAAAAGACGGAAAAGGGTAGTTGGTTGCTTCACACACCGGTTTCATAGATGCTATACTGAAAATCTTATGGGAAAAACACTGTTTGAGAAGATCTGGGACCGGCACGTGGTGAGCACCTTCCCCGACGGAACCACCCTGCTTTACATCGACCGGCATCTGGTGCATGAGGTGACCAGCCCGCAGGCCTTCGAGGGATTGCGCCTGAGCGGCCGGGAGGTGCGCCAGCCGAAGCTGACCTTCGCCACCATGGACCACAACGTGCCGACCGACGACCGGCTGAACATCAAGGACCCCATCTCCCGCGCGCAGATCGAGGCGCTGGAAAAGAACTGCCGGGAGTTCGGGATCAAGCTGTACGATTTGAAATCGGATCTTCAAGGGATCGTGCACATCATCGGGCCGGAGCTGGGCCTGACCCTGCCCGGGACGACGATCGTCTGCGGGGACTCTCACACCTCCACGCATGGAGCCTTCGGGACGCTGGCATTCGGCATCGGGACCTCCGAGGTGGAGCATGTGCTGGCCACCCAATGCCTGACGCAGAAGAAGCCTAAAACCTTCAAGGTGGAATACACCGGCCGGCTTTCCCCGCACGTCAGCTCCAAGGACATGATCCTGAAATTGATCGGCACCATCGGGACCGCCGGAGGCACCGGCTTTTGTCTGGAATACTGCGGGGAGGCGGTGCGGGCCCTCTCGATGGAGGCCCGCATGACCATCTGCAACATGTCGATCGAAGCGGGCGCCCGGGCCGGCATGATCGCCCCGGACGACGTCACCTTCCGGTACATCGCCTCCGGCAACCGCCCGTTCGCCCCAAAGGGACAGGCC
>JAHFFF010000055.1 GCA_023248095.1 Candidatus Omnitrophota bacterium
ACGGCAAGGGCGGTTTCAAGCTTGGCAGCCATCTGTCCGATTCGGTCCAGACGCAGATGGAGCAGTTCCGCCGGCAGGCGGTGCTGGCGGAGGTGTACGAGCAGGGGGCCCGCCAGGCCAGGGATCCGTTTGAGTTGGCCGGCTGGATGGCCAAGCTGCAGGCGGTACGGGGGCAGTTTGACGAGATCGGCGGCCGTTTCGGTAAGGTGCTTGGAGAGGCGCTCGAGACCTCAGTGAGAAGTCTGCAAGTCGAAGTAGAACAGCTCAAGGGTTCTTCGGAAGAGAGCAAAAAGCGGAAGGAGGAACAGGTTCAGGATCAAGCCGGCGTTCTGCTGGGGCGGGATGACACCCTCAAGGAGCTGAAGCAGCTGCAGGCGAAGATCCACTCGCACCACCAGGCGGTGACCTCGCGGGTTACGCCGCGGGTCATCTACAACGCGGTCCAACACCAGGTTCTTTTCCCTGATATCCCTCTCATCCGGAAGGACGGGCGTCCGCTGATGGACTTGCTCGACAACTACTCGGCGCTCCAGGAGCTCCTCCAGAAGAACCTTGGGCTTTCGTTCAGTGAGGTGGTGGAGCTGATCCAGAAGCAGGCGGCTGCCAACAAGGTGAGCTTCGCGCAATTGATTCGCGGTGTGCTGGACGTGGCGGACAACGAGCTGCCGGCTGATGCGGAGTTTGATGCGATCGTCCGTTCGGCGGGAACACTGATCATGTCGGGTGGAAACAGCAGCCGGCTCCACTTCGAGGTGGCTCGGATGGCCGATGAAACGCCGATCAGTCTTGTCCCGGTGTACGACGACGGCGGCAACCACGGGGCGTGGAGGGACTACACCGGCGCCGTGACCTTAACCGGCGACACGGCGAACCAGCGGGCCAACAACGCGACGCTCTTTCTCCGCCAGATGATGAACGAGCGGACGCCGGAGAAGCCGAAGGCGGACACCGAGAAAAAGAAGTGGGAAGCCAACGAGACGCCGCGTAGCCTCATCCTTCAGGAGATCAGCGAAACCTTCCCGATCTTCGCCAAGCGGTACCCGGAGCTGCGTCCAACGAAGGAGCCGGCCTTCATCCGGGCGCTGGCTACCCTGATCAGCGCGCACCGGATTTTGGGGGATGCGTTTCCCGACCTGCTCAAGAAGAAGGTTCTTTCGAAGGCCAGCGGGCAGAACGTGCTGGGGATGGCGATCGGCATCCGTTCCGGTTATTACGACCCCGCGGCCAAGGCGGTGAACCCCTCTGCGTTGAAACGGGCAGCCCTCCTATGGAACCGGGCGTTGGGCCTGGGATCCAAGGATGGACTGGTGATCCCGAACAGTCTGCAGTTGGCCCGGCTCTACTTTGTCTACGACCGGCCGCTGGGGTCTGAGGAGATACGGGATGCCGCCGGTAATGTCCAGACGGCCAAGCTGGATAATTTCAGCAAGCTGCCGGCCGAGGACCTATTCACCATCAGACTGGAAGGGAACGACCTGGTCCTCCAGGATGGGGCGGGCCGAAGGCTGACTTACGTCGCGGCGCTGGGGGCCTACGTGGCGCCGGCGGACGCTGCGGGTAAGTCGAACCACTTCGAAAAGTTCCCGGGCCAGATCGAGCAGGCGATCCGCGCCCGGTTAAAGGAAGTGCCGGCACTCTTCATCGTCCGGGGCGAGGACAACGGCGGCGAGGAGGATTCCATCTACGAGAACGCTTCGATCCTCGCCTGGGGGGCGGAATTCCCTGCGGGTGCTCCTCTCTCTGCCAGCTCCGCGGCACGGGAAACGTACGAAGCGATCCTCTCCGGAAACTCCCCGGTTCGCACAGTCGTCATCGGACCCGGGTCCGAGGGTTCCTCGACGGCGCCCCACTTTTGGCAGAGGGAGACGGTGCAGTTTCTGCGGGAGCTGGCGCAGCGGCGCGCGAGCGGGCAGAAGGTCCCGCGGGTGCTCTTCCTCTTCAATCCCTCGGAGACCGTCGAATCCTACGGTTTGGGCGTCCTGGGGCAGGTTCGCAACCACGAGCGGATCTTCCGGGAGATGCTGGGGGACAGCGCCGTCCGTTTTGAGCAGTTGATCCCGGAGGTTCTTCTGTTTGATCACTCCGATCCCTGGGTGGCGACGAGTGCCCCGACCGCCGGGTTCGCCCAAGCCATGGGCGTCTCTGTGGAGGATGCGGACTACCTGCGGATCCTGAACGGCCAGGCGAAGGACAGCAAGCAGAACCGGCGGCCGACGCCGGCGGATGAGGCCACGCTGGCGGAACTGCGCACCCGCTTCGGGCCGGAGAACGTTCATCTCGGCCCCTTTGCCGATGTTCGCAGGACCGTGAAATCCAGCCGTGGAGAGGTCAAGCACGGCGTCCGGGTTCAGGCCCTCGTGCATAGGGTTTTCCCCATTCTCTATCCGGATCGGAAGGATCTCGCCCTTGCTGAACGGGTGAAGACGGAGCAGTGGCTCTACCAGAAAAAGCACGATGGTCAAAATCCTTCCCCCCAGGAGCTGGCGGGTTTCCTCGCAAAGGTGGGTTATACGCTGAGTGCGCCGGAGGTACAAGAGTTCATGCAGAACGGGCCGGAGTCGCCCATCGAGCCGGCCGGTTTGGAGGAGCCGGACAACAATGCCTTCTTGGAAGGAAGAGAGGAATTGCCAGCTGCTACCTCTGTGGCCACACAGGCAGGCCCTCCAATCCAGACGGTGTCCCAATTCAAGTCAGCGGTTTCCGCTTCAGTCCCTGTTCGCTTGCCGGCACGGGTGTCCGCTCCGCGGGCTCTCGTCGTCACGGATGAGCCGGCTGCCTTGGCTAAGTTCTTTACCGCGGTGTCCGTTTTGGAGCGTCCCGATCAAGTCCCGGTGGCTGACGTTTTGGCACGCGATGCTGCTCAGCAGCAGAGGATTCAATCGGGTTTGGAACAGCTCGGTTTGACGAACGTGACGGTTCACGACCTCCAAACGGAATTCGGCGGCAACCGGGGCGAAGCGATCACCACGTTGCAGATGCGTCACTGGCAGGCCGGTTTGGATACATTGGTGGTCACCGCTTTATCTGGTTTGGAAGAGGTCACCCGCTTCCTAGGGATTGCTGCACCAGAAGGAGTGATTCGATCTTTGGAGGCTGTTGCCGACAGAAGCAACACGGTCTGGATGTAAGCTTTTGTGGTAATGCATCTGCGCCCACTCGAATAAATAAAGGAGGCTTTTACATGCGGTTCAATTTCGTGAAATTCCCGATCTCATTGATTATTATTGGGTCTTTAACCATCACCTCGGCCTGCCCGGCCTTTGCGCTGCGGCAGACCGGGTTGGAGGAGAGTCCACCTGAGCGGGAGCGCCTCGCGCAGGCCCTCGTGGAAGGGAACCGCGGAAATTTCCCAGGCGGCGTGATGGTTCCTGCGCCTCGCGCTGGTGTTCCAGCGCCGGCTCGACGTGCCGGTTTGGAGGAGAAGAAGCCGGCTCGGTTGGGGAACGAGTCCGAAAAGCGGGAGTTTCTGCTGCAGCAGGCGCATACCGAGCTTTGGAGGGATTTCGGCGCGCATTCCCTGGCAGTCGGCACCGATCCGGCCCTGTTCCGGGATCGGCTCGATCAGATTCTGGCGGAGATATCGCGCGAGTTTGAGGATGTGGAACAGCTGGAAGGTCTAAAGCCGCCCCGAGTCGAACAGCTGCAGAACATGACTTCCTTCCTCTTCACGACCTACCAGCAGCTTTCCTCCCGGTACGTGCAGGCCAAGACGCTGACCAACGCTAAGTACGGCACCGACGCCCTGACTGCTGCCCAGGTTGACGAGGCGGCGGGGAAGGTGCTCGACCTCCTCCAAATTATCGCCAATCGTTTCCCGACGCTGACCCGGGCGGTCATCGACCAGGAGTGGCAGGCGAATCTCCTTCGGCTGGGATTGGCCGACGTCGAGAAGCCGTACCGATCGACTCTGCCGAACGGCAACCCTAACCTGGGTGGCTCCCTCTTTGCGCAGTGGGCTGAGAAGGCTGCCGAGAAAAAGGAAGGGAAAGCGACTGTCGACTCCATCGAAACTTACGCTATCTTCCTGCGAGATCGCATTAACGAGTCGAATCTGGTTGAAGTGGAGCTGGCTACGGGTGAGGTGTGGGGGCACGATTACGGCGGGATCACCACCCGACTAGCGGTTCTGACCGGCACCAACTTTGTGATGATGAATCCTACGCTGGCCCGTCGAGGCGTGCTGGAAAGCCCACAGGCCTGGGGCCGGACAACGCGACATATCGTGGATTATGCCCGGAAGCATCCGGAGGCTACGCCACCCGAGCTCTGGGCGCAGGCGACCTTTGCCGCTGGCTGGTACTCCCGGATGGCCCTCTATCCGGAATTCCTGCTCAGTCACGGGCAGCGGGGGCAGGTGAGCTTGCAGTTGGATCCCCGTCGGTACACGCGTGAGGAGATCCTCGGCGACATCGACCAATTCATCATGCTGCTGGCACCGGAGGCGGCGGAGTTCCTGAACAACTTCGTGGTGGATGCCCGGGTTCTCTCGGAAGGGGAGATCCAGGCCACAGTCGGCCGCCCGGACGGCACCGACATCTCCAAGATCAATACGGTCTTCAAGGTGGACGGCAGCAACCGCTTGAATTACGGAGATGTCCTGGCGAAGGCGATCGAGCAGCTGGAGGAGCAGGCGAGGGCAGGGGTCCCTCTGGAGAAGCGAACGCTGGATTTGGTCAAGCTGGGTCGGGAGACCAACAGCATCGTCACCGAGCTCCACAGGCGCGGCATCCCCACCAATTACACGGCCCACTTCCGGGTCGGTTTTGCGGCCGACCTGACGCAATGGGCTGGTAACGCGGTGGCGCGAGCGGAACAGATCCCGGTGCACGGTGGGTACAAAACCCAGATGGCCGGGAGGGGGGATGAATTCCTGGCGGACGCGGTGCTGCATTTTCTTGCCAACGAGAAACCGGAGACTGGCTCCCTTGGCGTGCTGCCGGTTCTCATTCAGAGGCTTCGTCAGCAGGAAGGGAAAGCGGATTTGGTCAAACAGTTCGAGGCGGTCCTGGCCGCAGTTAAGAAGCTGGCCCCCACCGCGCAAGGGATTGTGGACCAGATCCGGAATATGAAGATAAAGATTGGGGAGGAAGATCTTGCGCTGGAGGATGCGGTCAACCGCTTGGTTTCGGAGGGCGAGAAGATTTCTCTTCCCACCGACGATGATGTCCGGATGTTTGGGGTAACGGTGATTCAGACAGACCAAAAGGCCCGCAAGCCTCTGGCGGCCCGGTTAGCGGCGCAAGGGGTGACGCCATGGGAGACGGGCCCCTTGCTGGCTTCCACCCGGCCATGGGTGGTGAACGGAAAACTGGTGCACTTTGCCTTCACCACACCGCTTTGGAACGAAAGCAAGCGGGGTTTGTTCCCGAGTACAGGCTACGTCCCGCTTTCTCAGGTGGAGAAGCTGCATCTGCGCCAGCACCTCCAGGAGCTAGAGAGAAAGAGGGCGGCGAAGGACGAAGGCTCCTTTGTGGAAGAGGTGCCGCCTGCTGTTCTCGAGCGGTTGAGGAACTCCAGTGTCGGGAACAGGGTTCGGGAATTCACGCAATTAAGCCTGCAGGAGGCGTGGTTGTACGAGCTGCTCATCGGGCCCTATCTGTTCGGTAACGGCGGGTTGCCGGTCGATAGGCTGGACACCAGCCGGTTTATCAACTTCACCTTCACCGGAAGCTACGACCTACCCAAGCCGCCGAACGCAGCCGCAGCAGCCAAGGTGGGTGGCCAGTTCATCGGCGACGGCAACCGGTTCGAGGGAGAGGCGGTTTCGGTGGCCCGTTTGGCGACTTACGGCCAGTTCGGAAGTTTACAGAATCGGCTGCACCACCTTCTGCAGCCGCTCTTTGACTTCCAGAAGGAGAAGGATCCCGATCTCACACGGGGTAATGCTGTGGCTGATTACCTCGCCAAGAAGCCGAGCCCAACCGTAGAAACATGGTTGGGGAGGCTCTCGGCGGTTCCAGAGTTTAAGCCGTTGGCCGATCAGATCGCAAAAGAAGGGCTGGCTGTTCCGGTTTCTCCCTTCGCGCAGGCCGCTGCCGGTTTGGAGGAGAGGCAGCCTGTTTCCTTGGCTCAGTTGCGAGAAGAGAGGGCGTTGCTGCCATCGGCTCCAGAATTGTCAAAGACAGTTGGATTTGTGGCCGGTCCGCATATCACCGGTTTGGCATTGGGGTCAGCCTTGCTGGGCAAAGTAACCCACGCCGGGGCGTTCCTCGTGGAATCTCAAGCTCAGGCGAGCGGATTGGAGGAGCTGGGAGTCAGCCGGAACCTAATCATTGTGATTGGTTCCCCGGAGGCTCCCACCCGGGAGGGGGGAATTACCCGAGCTCGCAATCTGGTTATCGGCATGTACCAGGTTTCCAACGTTGTGGAGCTGGGAACCAAAGGACCGGTAGACCAGTCCCTGCAGCAGATCTTAAAGAACCTGTTCGGTATCGAGCTGACGCCGGAATCCATCGCCGTCTGGCAATCGTTCGTGGAGCAGGTATTAGGTGCGCTCTCGCAAATGGTTTAAGAGTCCCTGTTTTTCCATCAGCGCCTGGATAATCCTCCAGGCGCTTTTCTTTTCCCAGATCTTTTCCCCATTTGCAAATGCCCAGACGGAATCCACCCTAAAGGTACAGAGTCCGTTTGAAGGAACAGCCAAGGGCCGTTTAGAAGCTGGGCTCGAGGAGGCGACAGAACAGGCCTTTCTGGAGGCACCCACCTATGCAAACTACCAGCAGCTCACGGGGGAATCGAAGTCAAAACTTCGGGATCGTGTGCAAGATGCCTTGAAGTCCATCTCGGCGACGAAATTCACAGATTTTCATTATGTCCCTGGGGATTATTCTGTCACCGACCGGGTTCAAGATCTGTTTTCGGCGGCAGCCAAGACGAGACGTATGCTGGATGATAAGTATCTTGGTGCCGAAGGACTGCACTTCGTCGCGTTGGGCGATACGGCTGCGTTGTTGACTCACGCCATGGAAGCGACTGCTCAGAAGCCGTACACTTATTCCTACGTAGCGATCTCCCGCCGACCTGACAAGACTACGATTACACCGGATCAAAGGCAGGCTTACAAGCGGTACCTGCAAAAGGTGCTGGATCCCACCGCCCTCATGCGAACGCCTGGACGGATTGTGATTTCCGACAACGTGGCGTCCGGCGATACCCTGAGGATCTTTTTCGAACTCTGGGAGGAATTGGCGAAAGAGGAGGGGGTCGTTCTCGATCAATTGCGGAACAAGGTTGTGTTTCATTCCATTGAGGATGAGTACAAGGATGAGGCGGAAGAACTCAGAAGGTACTTCCTGCAGAAGTTCCCTTATCCTTACGTGACGCAATTAGTCAGTCATCGGCTCTTCAGGAGCATGAGTGCTCCTGAACGATTCTTCCGCGATCGATGGATGGCCAAATTCCCACCATCTGAGTGGACACGGTGGGAGGAGCTGGAACCGACCCTGGCGCGTCCATCCCAAAATGCAGCACTCACCCTTTTTGCATTCTACGAGCACCTGTCGGAATTGGAGAAGTCTGGCCGAATCCAGATTGCCTCTGGCTTGGAGGAAGGGATTCGACTGCCGCCGGCTGCCACGGAAGGACGGGTTCTTTTCCTTGGGCCGGATGTCGCCACGCCCGCTTTCCTCTCCAGCTTATCCGGCGTGAAACCTGCACCGGGAGAGCGGCAGATGAGGATGGTGATCTTCGCACGAGGTGAGGGGCAGCAGGCTCAGATTGAAGCAGGACTGGAAGAAGCGGGCTTGATTCTTGAAGAACCGGTCATCGATATCCAGGTTTCCTACGGTGGAGATTTGGAGGCAGCGATTCAGGGTCGAATGCCAGCCTATCAGGGTCTGCAGGTGCATGTTTTGTACACGCTGGCCGGATTGGAGGAGCTGGGCAGGTTCCTTCAGATCGACCCGGTTTCGGTCCGGGCGTGGCAGCGTTCGGTCGAGCGGCGGCTCGGTACGGAAGCCTAACCACTCCTCCCCTTTCAGTCTCTCCCCTCTGCTTGTCATCGCCGGTTGCCTCTGATAGACTGGATCCATGCGCAGATCGATTCAGGCACTTCGCGCCTTCGCTATCATGTCCGTTCTTCTTTCCATCCCAGCCTTTGGAGCGGTGGAGATGCCGGCGACCTCCTATCTGTCCGGGTTGACCTGGCTGGGGCATGCCAGTTTCCGCTGGGAACGGGGCGGGGTTGTCCTTTACATCGACCCGTGGCAGCTCCCCTCGGAGCCGCACGATGGGGACGTGGTCCTCATCAGCCATCCTCATTTTGATCATCTGAATACGGCGGATGTGGCGAAGATCATCAAGACAGATGCTGAGGTGGTGACAGTGGCCGATTGCGCCTCCAAACTGAAGGAGGCTGGGATCACGAATGCGATTCACGTGGTCAAGCCGGGCGATAAGCTGAAGGTCAAAGGGGTGGCGATCGAGGTGGTGCCGGCGTACAACACCAACAAGAGTCACCACCCCAAAGAAAACGGCTGGGCCGGCTTCGTCGTCGAGATGGACGGGGTCCGTCTCTACCACGCAGGGGACACCGACTTTATTCCGGAGATGAAGGAGTTGAAAGTGGACGTGGCCCTTCTGCCGGTGAGCGGGACCTATGTGATGACGGCCGAGGAGGCAGCGCAGGCGGCGAAGGCGATCAACCCCAAGGTGGCCATTCCCATGCATTACGGTGCGGTGGTCGGAACGCTGGCGGATGCCAAGCGGTTCCAGACCCTGTGCGGCGGGTTGATCGTCGAGATCTTGGAGAAGGGTGTGAAGCGTTGAGATGAAAAGGATTCAGGATGCTAAGGATCCGCAGGATACTCTTTGCCCTTGTCGGGATTTGGTTCCTTACCGCTAGCCTTCATCCCTCAGCCCCTGCATTTGCGGATCAACTCTCTGTTCAGGCGCAGGTGGACCGATCCGAGGTCAAGGAGGGAGAGAGGCTGACCTTTTCCGTGACGATCACCGGCCCCATCCGAGGAACGCCGAAATTGCAGCTGGGTTCCCTGGAAGGGTTCCAGGTGGTCTCCACCGGCCAGTCCCAACAGATCCAGATGCGAGGCAACGAGATCAACCAAGCGCTGACCCTGACGTACGTTTTGGCTCCAACTCAGACGGGCACCTACACGCTCGGCCCGGTGAAGGTGGAGTACCAGGGGCAGGCTTATGAGACCCAGCCGATTCAGGTGAAGGTGACGCCGGGCCCCGCCGGCCGAATCCCGAAGTCCAAGCAACCCTCTCCGCGCCAGTTGCCGGAACTTGAAGGAGGCGTGGTGTTGTGAGAAGAGTGCTTACACCGTTCGTGTTGAGCTGGCCGTTCTCCTTCGACAGGCTCAGGATGAACGGCAAAGTCGAAGCACGAATGGCTTCGATTCTGATAATCCTTCTCCTGGCTCTGCCGGGATGCAGCTGGGCCTTGAAGAAACAGCGTCTGATGGAGCTGGAGACTCAGGTCAGCCAGTTGCAGGACCGATTGGTCGATCAGGAAAACGCGCGGGAAGGACTGCTGGAGTCCTTGGGCCAATTGCGTGACCAGTTGGCGCGATTGCAGCAGGAGCATGCGCGTGAGGCGGAATCGCACGCGCGTGAACTGCAGCTCCTGCGGGAAGAGCAGGGGAAGTCCCTGCAGGCGATGGAACAACGGAAGTCTTTGGAATCCCAGGAGCTCGAGCAGGCACAGAAGCGGCTTACCGAGAGCCTGCAGAAGGAATTGGGGGACGCCCGCGCAAAATTGGAGATGACCCAGCGGGGCTTGGTGCTGACCTTGTTGGATGAGATCTTTTTTGATTCCGGCCAGGCGGTCATCAAGACAGAGGGATTTGACACGCTGGACAAGGTGGGCCAGGTTCTCAAGGAGACGGTGCCCAACCTGCCGATGGCGGTGGAGGGGCACACGGACAACGAGCCGATCAAACTCTCCAGCTGGAGGTCCAACTGGGAGCTTTCTTCCGGCCGGGCCTTGGCGGTGGTGCATTACCTGATCGACAGGCAGGGGCTTGAACCGAACAGGGTGCGGGCGGTCGG
>JAHFFF010000056.1 GCA_023248095.1 Candidatus Omnitrophota bacterium
CCTACCAGATTCATCCCCTTGGCCGACAGGGTCAGCTCGGCAGTGAAGAGGTATTTCTCCCGCCCGAAGATCGCATGCAGGCTGTTGAGCTTATGGCCGAACCGTTCCAGCTTCTCCGCCTTGGCCCAAAGGAGCTGGACCACCATCTCCGGGACCTGAATATGACGAGCGGTAACCGTAATCTTCATAAGATCCCTCGCCTCACATCCGGAATTGGGGGCCCAGGTAGATCTCGCGGGCCTTGGGGTCGTTGATCAGGTCCGACGCCCCGCCGGTAATTAACACCCGCCCCTCGGCCATGAGATACGCCCGGTCGGTCACCGCCAGGGTCTCCCGAACATTGTGGTCGGTCAGCAGGATCCCGAGCCCCCGGTTTCGCAGGCTGCGGATGATCTCCTGGCATTCCGCCACCGCGATCGGGTCGATCCCGCTGAAGGGCTCGTCCAAAAGCAGCAAGGTCGGCTGCGTAACCAGAGCGCGGGTAATTTCCAGACGCCTTCGCTCCCCGCCGGAGAGGGTATCAGCCCGGGATTTCGCCAGGTGGGTCAGACCCAATTCTTCCAGCAACTCCCGCAGCCGCTTCATCCGCTCGGCCCTGGAGAGCGGCAGCGTTTCCAGGATGGCCAGGATGTTCTGCGCCACGGTCAGACGCCGGAAGATGGAAGGCTCCTGCGCCAGATAGCCGATGCCGGTGCGAGCCCTCAGATGCATCGGCAGACGGGTGATCTCCAAGCTGCTGAACAGGATCTTCCCCTCTTCCGGAGGGATGAGCCCCACCACCATGTAGAAGGTGGTGGTCTTGCCCGCTCCGTTAGGGCCCAGCAGACCGACAATTTCCCCTCGACGGACCTTGAGGGCGACGCCGTCGACGACCCGGCGCCCGCCGTACGTCTTGCGCAACCCCTCGGTTTCCAGCAGGGCGCCGTTGCTACTCATTCTTGGGAACCAACAGCAACTTCGGGTGCCCCAGCAAGCGAATCTGCCCGAGCGGCTGCCAATAATTGACCCGGTTCGCGTAGGCAACCTGATCGCCATGATAAATCTTCACGTGGCCCCAGAAGGTAGCCTTCTCGATCTGATTGGTCTTGGGGTCCAGGGCAACGTCCATCCGGTCCGCTTGAATGAGCCCCTTGGCGTCCAGCACGTGAACGTTGTTCCAGAAGCGAGCCTTGTGCCGAGCGTAGTCCACCTCCATGGGGCCGTCGCAGGTGACGACCGTCTTCCCTTTGACATCCTCCAAGGTCACCCGGACGTTGCGTTGAAGCCGAACCCTTTTCAGCTTCGGATATCCCAGCCCCCCTAGGCCCACTGCGATCATTCCCGGACGGGTCACGCGGACCCAATCGGGGGTGCTGCCCTCCCCCTGCTCCTGCATCCAGTCCATGCCTTGAGTGGCCAAGGTCGCTCCATCGGACGTGACAGCCACCACATCCCCCTCCAGATGCACGTTCTGGGTGGTCTTGTTGAACTGCCCCCGCTGAGCCGACAGATGAAGCTCCGTCTGCCCGTAGGAGATGGCCCGCACAGGCGAAAGCTGCACAACCTCGCTCATCAAATCCGCCGTCTCTCCCTGAATCTCCCACTTCTTCCTGCCCGCGTCGGTATGGCCGACTAGGGTAAATGTGGAAATCACGTCGCCAGCAGGTGTTGCGGGTGAAGCGGGCAGCCCGGGTCCCCCGGCTGTTGGGGGCAATACCCCCTTCGAGCACCCGGCCAAGCACTGTAGGCAGACCACTGCCAATAGGGCACAAAATCCTCTGTTCATCGGGTGAGGCAAAATATTAAATATAGCAGAGGAGCGGTGAAAGGTAAACCAAAATAGAGTTGTGCTAGTATACTAACACGCCGCATGAAAAAAGAATCGTGCCTTTATTGCAGCGGAGACTCCTTGGAGCCGCTGTGGAAAAATGTCCGGGATCGCCTCCTCTATGTCCCGGGAGAATGGGAGTTCTGGCGTTGCACTCAGTGCGGTTCCGCAAAGCTCCTTCCCGCACCCCGGCCAGAGGAGCTGGCCTCCTTTTATCCGCCCATCTACGACTTTACGCCGGATCTTCTCTATGACAAAAACTCCCTCCACCGACTGTTGGCGCGCCTGGAATATCGATGGTTCTTTCAACCCCAATACGAAGCTCAGGCACGCCAAATTTGTCGGTTAACGGGAGGAAAGGAGAAATCCGGGCAGCGCCTCCTGGATGTGGGGTGCGGGGGGGGTCTGCGCCTATTGGCCTTCCGACGATATGGATACCAAGTGCACGGTACAGACTTTCGCCCTCATGTGGTTCAATACCTTCGGGAGGAACTGGACATCCCAGCCGTTTGTGCCGATGCAACGGAGATCACCCGGCACCTTGCTCCGGCTTCCTTTGACCTTGTCACGGCCTTTCATTTCCTGGAGCATGTGCCGGACGTGCGTGTCATCGTCACCAACTGCCTTGAGTTGCTTACCCCCGGAGGATGGTTTGTAGGAGTGGTTCCACTCGTCAGCAGCTTGCAAGCCCGCCTGCTGGGATCCCAGTGGATAGGAGCTTCCGAGGCGCCACGCCACCTCTCGATCCCCTCTCCCGAAGGGCTTCGGTACCTCTTCCGCTTGGTGGGCTTCGACCAACCCCTGCTTCAGCCGGCTTCCCTTCTTGACTGCGTGGGAGGGGCCGTCTTGTCCCTCTTCCCCGCCGCAGGAAGAAGGCGTTCTCATGCAGGGATAACAACATCCATGGCGGCAGCCCTGTTGGGTGGTCTGGCGATTCCCTTTTGCATTGCGGAGAATTACTTGTTCCGCCGGCCGGCTATCGGTATGATTTTCGCGCGAAAACAGGGGAATCCAGTTTAGGAGAGGCGCAGCAGCAGCTCTTCTTCCGCTCCTTGAAGCAGGACCACGTCCTGCGTCATCAAGACCAGTTGGTATCCCTTGATCCAATCTCCCGGCTTCAAGACCTCTCCATTGATCAGGCAGGTGGGCTGGGCAGGGTCCCAGATGATTCCAGTCAAATGGAGTCCTGCAACCCGATCCGCCGGAATCCGCAGAGCGTTCGAGCTGGTGAGGGGGGAACGGAAAGGCTCCTCTCTCCAGCCCCAGGAAGGTTTTGGCGCCTCCACCGACTCGGGCGAGGATTCCGAAGAGGCCTCTGGATGTCCGGCCTCCACCGCCACCACCCATTTCAAAGAGAAATCCACGGGATCAGCCGAACCCGGTTCGGAAGCCCTCATCTCGATCGCCACCAGAGGGGAGAGGGCCTTGGAGACCCGGTCCCGGATTCTTTGCATCAGGCCCGCCAGATTGCGGCTGGTGGTGGAACCGGTCATCTCCAAGGGGTATAGCTGCACGACAAAATCGGGACGGCCCTCCATCGGAATGGTAACCGCTTCTATCGAGGCGGATCCTACCTTCATCTGAACATTCTGAACCTGAAACTGCTGCTCGGCCAGGGCCTTCAGGCGGTCGGCCTGCACAGCCAACCGATCGGGGGCAACCAGAAAAGATTTCAGCTCCGTCACCTGGGCTTGAAGGTTCGCCAGATCGGACTTACCCCCGTGCTTGGCAACCTCTTCCCTCGCCAGGGCCAGCTGCTCCTGACGTATAACCTGCAGCCCCCGCTGAAGTTTAACCTGACGGATTGCCTGCGTGTAGGCGAACGCCAAAAGCGCCACCAACGCAATCTGCACCCAGATCCCGCTCAACAGATTGGGTTCCTTTCGCCCCAGCTCAAGCATCTTCCACCTGCAGCTCGAAACGCCATGATCCGGGCGCTTTCGGTATGGGAACGAGTTTGCGAATGGTAACGCGGGTATCGGCCACCCCAACCCTCTGGGCCCAGGGAACCAGAACCGATTCCGGGCTGCGAATGCCGGGCAAGACAATCCCCTCGATGCGCAGGCTCTTCTGGGGACGACGAACCTCCAGTTTCTCGATGGTGATGGAGGCGGGAAGGTGAGACAGCTGCTCCACAAACAGGGTCTTATCCAAATCCATCTGGCGGATCTGCTCCGAGACCTGAATGCAGGCTCGGCGGGTACCCTCCAACTGTTCGTACAGAACCTTGGCCGAAAGGGCAGGCCGCAGCTCCGCCATCTGACGCTCCAGATCGCTTGCCTGCCGGGCATAGCCCCAGGCCAGCAATTTCAGAATGACATACACCCCCAGCAGAATCCCGGGCAGGATCCACCCGGTCCGCCGCATCCAGGGAGAATCAGGCATGGGGGAGGTACCTCCCAAGAATCTTCGGCCAGCTTCCCTGCGCCGTTAGGATGAACTCGATGACCTCCCGAACCGCACCCCGCCCGCCCGGCAATCGGGAAACGTAGTGAACGCGCCGTTTGACCTCCGGATCGGCACTGGCTACGGCAGCACTGAAGCCTACACGGGTGAGAACGGGAAGGTCCAGCAGATCATCCCCAACGAAGGCTGCCTCCTCTGCCGGAATTCGAAAATGGGCAAGACAGCGGCGCAACGCCTTCGCCTTATCCCTGGCGAACTGAGCGACCCAATCGACCTTCAGCCGTCGGGCGCGGAAGGTGACTATGCGGGACCGTTCCGCCGTGATGATCGCCGTCTTCAATCCCGCCTGCCGGGCCAGCACCAGGCCGAAGCCATCCCGTACATCGAAGAATTTGATCTGGCCTCCATCGGAGCTTAAGACAATACGCCCGTCCGTCAAGACTCCATCCACATCCAGGATGAGGAGCCTCACTCGGCGTGCCCGGTCCTTTGGGTTCAGCCGCCTAATTGCTGCGCGTTTCAGCTTTCAGTTCCCGCTCAGCTTCGAACCAATCCCTCTGGTCCTCTCCGTGGTTGCCACCGCGAGCAAGAAACTTCTCATACGCCCGCTTGGCAATCGCCTGCGGGGGAATTTCCGACAGTGACCCTTTCTCCCGCTTCTCAGGAATCGGCAACCGCCCGTCTCCTCTACCCCGAGTTTCCATCTTCCGCTGCGTATTCCACCGTACCATCGTCTGTTCCTCCTATTCTCTAAACAAGTCCCGCCTTGAGTAAATCCTGAATATCGAGAAGCCCCACCGGTCTGTATTTTGAATCCACGATCGGGATCTCATCAATCCGGTAGGCCCGCAAGATCTTCAGCGCCTCCACCGCCAGGTGTCCCATCGGCAAGGTCTTCGGCTTTCGGGTCATCACCGTGGATACCTTCCGATGCAGGATATCACGATCCTCCTCGACGTGACGGCGCAAATCCCCATCGGTAAAAATCCCCACCAGCCTGCCGCGGCCATCCACCACGCTGGCGGAACCGGCCCGGGCACGGGTGATGACGAGCAGCACCTTCTTCACCGGATCGGACTGCCGGACCACCGGATTCGCCTGCCCCCCTCGCATGAGATCCTCGACGCGCAAGGTCAGCCGCTTCCCCAAGCTGCCGCCCGGATGCAGCGCCGCGAAATCTTTGGAGGTGAAACCCCGCTTCTCTGAAAGGGCCACCGCCAGCGCATCCCCCAAAGCCAGCATCGTCGTGGTGGAAGCGGTGGGAACCAGGCCCCAGGGGGAGGCCTCATTCTTCACGAAGGTATTGAGAACCACATCCGCCTGATGACCGAGGCGCGAAGCGGGAGATCCGGTGATGGCGATCAGCCTGGCGCCGATTCGCTTGAGGACCGGCAGAAGATGCAGGATCTCCTCCGTCTCGCCGGAATGGGACAGCGCGATCACCACATCTTGGCCGGTCACTCGCCCCAGATCCCCGTGCGCCGCCTCCGCCGGATGCAGCCAGAGGGACGGAATCCCCAGCGAGGAAAAGGTGGCCGAGATCTTCTGCCCGATGATTCCCGGCTTGCCCATGCCGGTCACCACTACGCGACCCAGGCATTTGGCCAGCAGACTCACCGCCGTCTCGAACCGGCCGTCCAGCCGGCTCCCAAGCCGGCCGATCGCATCCCGCTCGATCTGCAATACCCTCTTCGCCCGAGTCAGCACACTCGTCCTCATCCTAAAATCAGAGAGCCTCCGCTAACGACTGACTGTGAAAGCAAAAGTGGCTGCAAGGATACCCATAAGTGAAACTAAAATGATAAAGGGCCACATAGCCTTTGAATACTTGACACCTGCTTGCGCCTTCATTATCACTTGAGGATCATAATCGGAGATTCTGTAACCATGGTGTCCAAGAAGCTCCTGAAGTGCCGGAAACCTCAGGGGAATAAAGATCACAGATTGTGGATACTCTGCTTTGGCATGGAGAAACATTAGCTGTTCAGCCCAAAGAACTCGCCGCTTCATCAGACTTTGAATGTCCCCTCTTTCAAAGACGTACGTTCCGCACCATAGGATATTCAAAATAAGCCTGTCCGATTCCACATCCAGCGAAGCGAGCGGCCACGTGACTGTGAGTCCGGCCCAGCGGGTTGGACCAATCTGTGCTCCTCCTCGCAGAATTTTACTCATGAAAAGGAGACTACCCACGGGACGCGGGGTAAGCAGGCTTCGGAGGACTGAGCGGGCAGGGTGTCCCCCGTATCCAAAAAGCTTGGGGACGAGCGAAGGACGACGATGAGCGCAGTCCGCCTCGCTGGGGTGGACAAGCGTCCTGCGAACCCCGCGTCCCGATGGGTAGTTCTCGAACGGTTCATCATTTCTCGCCTAAGGCAGATCGAATGGCAACCAGCTGTTCCAGCATCTGCGGCAATCGCTTGAGTGGAAGGGAGCTCGGCCCGTCACAGAGGGCCTTGGCCGGATTCTCGTGGACCTCCACGAAGAGCGCGTCGCAGCCAGCCGCCACCGCCGCGCGGGCCAACAGCGGAATGAATTCCGCCTGCCCGCCGGAAGCCCGACCCAAACCGCCGGGAATCTGGCTCGAATGCCCCGCATCGAAGACAACCGGATAGCCGAATTTGCGCAACACCCCCAGCGCCCGCATGTCGTTGACCAGCATGTTGTATCCAAACGTCGTGCCCCGCTCGGTCAGCAAGATCTTGCGATTGCCGGTGGATTCGATCTTCTGGATGACCGGCTTGATGTCCGGAGGGGAAAGGAATTGTCCTTTCTTGATGTTGACCGCTCGGCCGCTCCTGCCCACCGCCAGCAGCAGATCGGTTTGCCGGCAGAGGAAGGCAGGCACCTGCAGGCAATCCAGCACCTGCGCCGCCGGCTTCACCTGATCCACGCAGTGAACGTCGCTCAGCACCGGAACGCCGACCAATTTCTTCACCTTGGCCAGAATCTTCAGGCCTTTCTTGAGCCCCGGGCCGCGGTAGCTGCCGAGGGAGGTCCGGTTTGCTTTGTCGTAGCTGCATTTGAAGATATAAGGAAGGCCGAAACGGGCGGCCAGTTCCGCGATCGCCTCTGCATGCCGCAACGCGGAAGACTCGCTCTCAATCACGTCGGGACCCGCGATGAGGGCCAGCGGATGCCCGTTCCCGATGGTGAGATTGCCGATGCGAACGCCGCGAGTCATCAGTTGCTGTCCTACAATGCAGTTGCCGATTCCGTTCGCGCCGAACCTGTCACAGCGCGAACACCATCGGAAGATTCAGGACGAACGGCATTGATCTGCTGCCGCCTCTGCAGAACCGCCTTGACGAAACCACGGAAGAGCGGATGGCAGCGGTCCGGTTTCGACTTAAGCTCCGGATGGAATTGGCAGCCGAGGAAGAATGGGTGGCCTGTGACCTCCATGATCTCCGCCAGCCGCTTGCCGGGCAGGTAACCGCTGATCACCATGCCGGCCTTGGCGAAGCCGTCGCGGTAGGCCGCGTTGAATTCATACCGGTGCCGGTGCCGCTCGAACACGCGGGAGTCCCGGTAAATCTGCCGTGCCAATGTCCCCTTGCGGAGCTGGCAAGGCTGCGCGCCCAGCCGCATGGTACCGCCGAGCACCTTCACCTTTCTCTGCTCGGCCAGCATGCTGATCACCGGATGCGCGGTCGCGGGATCAAACTCCGTCGAGTTGGCCCCTTTCAGGCCCAGCGCGTCGCGGGCAAACTCGATGACGGCGCATTGCATCCCCAGGCAGATGCCGAAGTAGGGGATCCCCTTCTCGCGTGCGTACTGCGCGGCCTTGATCTTTCCCTCGATCCCGCGGTTCCCGAACCCGCCGGGCACCAAAATCCCATCGACCCCTTTAAAAAAAGAATCGAGGTCCTTTTTCTCCAGCCGTTCCGACTCCAATCGTTTGATTTCCACCGCGCAGTCGTTGGCGATCCCTCCATGGCGGATCGCCTCGTAAATCGACTTGTAGGCATCCTGCAGTTCGATGTATTTCCCCACGACGGCAATCTTGACCGTCCCGTTGGAAGGCTGCAGGGATGGGCGCACCACCCGCTCCTCCCAATCCTTGAGGTCATGGCCCCGTTCCACCTTCAGGTCCAAGAACTTGATGATGAGATCATCCAACCCCTGATCATGGAAGACGAGCGGGATCTCGTAAATGTCCCGGACATCCCGCGCCTGGATGACCGCATCCACATCCACGTTGCAGAAGAGGGCGATCTTCTCCCGCACCTTCCGGGAAAGGGGCTTCTCGGTCCGGCAGAGGAGGATCTCCGGCTGCAGCCCGATCTCCCGCAGCTTCCCGACGGAGTGCTGGGTCGGCTTGGTCTTGAGCTCCCCCGCCGCACGCAGGTAGGGAATCAGCGTGAGGTGGATATTGATCGCGTTGCCGCGGCCCACCTCCAGGCGAAGCTGCCGGATTGCCTCCAGGAAGGGCAGGCTTTCAATGTCTCCGACGGTGCCGCCCACCTCGCAGATCACCAGATCCACGTTCTTGCCCCGGGAAACCCGGCGGATCCCTTCCTTAATCTCGTCGGTGATGTGGGGAACCACCTGCACGGTGGAGCCCAGGTAGGCCCCCTCCCGCTCCTTGCGGATGACCGAATCGTAGATGCGGCCGGTGGTCAGGTTGTTGTCGCGCCCCGTGATGATGGAGGTGAAACGCTCGTAATGGCCCAGATCCAGATCGGTCTCCGATCCGTCGTCGGTGACATACACCTCCCCGTGCTGATAGGGATTCATGGTCCCCGGGTCGACGTTGATGTAGGGATCCAGCTTCTGCATCGTGATCTTTAAGCCCCGCGCCTCCAACAGCCGCCCGATGGATGCAGAGGCGACCCCCTTCCCCAAGCTGGAAACCACTCCCCCGGTAATGAAGATGTATTTAGGCACCTTTGATCAGCCGCTCCACTCGTTTCAGGTCTTCCGGCGTGTCCACCCCAATGGTATTCTGCAGCGAATCCAACACCTTGATGCGGGCGCCTCGTTCCAGCGCTCGAAGCTGTTCCAGGCCTTCCGCCGACTCCAGGGCTGACGGAGCCCATCCTACAAATTGTTCCAAGAAATTCCGACGGTAGGCGTAGAGTCCTATGTGTTTATACCACACGACGGAACCGGCGTCTGCCGACCTGTGGGCGGGGATCGGGGCCCGAGAGAAATAAAGGGCCCAACCGTTCTGATCGGTCACAACCTTCACCACGTTCGGGTCGTTGTAGCCCTCCGGCCCCTTCATTCGATACCGCAGGGTCGCCATCTGGGCCGCGGATTCCTGCCGGAGACCTTCCACTAACTGATCGATCATGGGAGGGGTCAACAAGGGCTCATCCCCTTGAATATTCACGATGATCTGGGCCTCCGTCTCCTTCGCCGCCTGCCATACCCGGTCGGTACCCGATGGCAGCGCCGCCGAGGTCATCACTACCTCACCGCCGAACTTTCTCACCACCTTCACAATTCGATCATCATCCGTAGCCACCAGCAACCGGTCCAGGCGCTTGGCCTTCTTGGCCCTTTCCCAGACCAGCTCGATCAAGGTCTTTTCATTCAGCCGGGCAATCGCCTTGCCTGGAAAACGGGTCGATCCGTACCGGGCCGGAATTACGCCGAGAATCATCTTACGGCGTCCAACTCGTGGTGCGTCTTACCCTTCCGATGGACGCCGGAGCCTCAAACATCTGCCGCATCAATTCCTCGGGG
>JAHFFF010000210.1 GCA_023248095.1 Candidatus Omnitrophota bacterium
TGTGAAGAAGGCCGGCCGCCTGGAGATTCGCGAGTCCGATGGATGGGTGGGCGAGGTTTTTGAAAAAGAAGAAGAGAAAAAACAGGGGGAGGTATCCAAAAAAGAGTTTATGGATGCTTGGGCGCCCGACGATCTGCCGGATGGAGCCAGGCCGATGCTGGTCATGCTGCCGGCCAAGCTGGCCGACCAGAACTTGGCCGGTTTGGGCATACCGGGGCCGATGCCGGCGCGCTTCGGCTTTGGCCGTGGCGAACCTATCTTCGAATTCCGCGATGGGGCAGTCACCTCCGGAGCGGTGACTTCAGGCGCCGGCACGAGAATCGCTGCCGCTGACAGGGCAGCAGGTGCCGGCGCGGCCCCCGCGGTTTCTTCAACGGGATCGTTGTACCAGGGGACGACGAATGTCGTGGTCCAGGGACTGGGTCCGGCGCTGCCTGCTGAAAAGGGGTGGTCGAAACGGTTCAGTAACCGAAGGAAACGGGGGGATAAGGATAAGCGGGGTAGAGAGGATTTCAGAAGGACCGCTATGGCTCGGTGGGCCGCGCTGCGTGTGACAGCCGGGCTGGAAGAGATTT
This sequence comes from Candidatus Omnitrophota bacterium, assembly GCA_023248095.1. Lineage (GTDB taxonomy): Bacteria > Omnitrophota > Gorgyraeia > 1-14-0-20-64-10 > 1-14-0-20-64-10 > JAHFFF01. Next base: position 576 of record JAHFFF010000210.1, read on the forward strand.
GGAAGAAGACCGGCCGGCTGCCCTCTCTTGTCAACGAGTTGAACATGCTTTCCGATGCGTTGGATCGGGTAGGGTTGGAGGAAGATCAGAATGAAGTGATATCCATGTGGATTGGAAAATCCCGCGAAGCATACCGCCTAGCCGGAATGGAGGAATTGGCTGTGCGGGCGGGTCGCTCCAAACAGTATCAAGATTTCATCACATGGATGTTCGGATTTAACTCTGTGAAGGAGTTGATCAATCAGTTGCCTGCGGGTCTTGAGGAGCATGAATTGGTGGGAACCACGGAAGTGCCGGTGCTAGGCGAACCGAAGGGAGGGATCAGCGCCGAGCGGGAAACGCGGGACACCGGCTGGCTGGTACGCGAGATGAAACACCAAGTGGGTAGGCTGAGCGGCCAATCGACCCCCGAAGATCTCGAGGAAGTGATGGAGGTCATCCGCGGGCTCTTGGCAGAGCGGTACGGTTGGCAGGCGGGCTTGAAGCGGGAGGCGGGCGCGGTCCTCAAGCTGGATTCCAACGGGACCCCGTACCTCGTTCTTCCCGACGGCAGCCGCGTGGAGATGTGGGACTGCTTCGATGGAGCCATGGCTCTCATGCGAGCGTTGCCGCCCGAGCTGAAGCCGCAGCTGCTGATCGGCGAGACGGACAACTTCAGCCAAGACGTCTTCGTCCGGGTAACGCTGTCGGGTGACCGGCGGGTCAACTTGAGCCTGGTCCCCACGCAACAGGGAGTGGAGACCGTGTCTCCTGAGAGGGAGTCCCAATGGCGCAATATCCGGATCGTGGATCGGGATGTCGCCCTGCGGATCGAAGCGATGCACCGCTCCGGCGTAGTCGGATTCTCGCACCTGAGGCCGTTGGGGGTTAACAAGAGTCAGGTGGTCTTGGGCGGCGTGAAGCTGGAAGGGGAGGCCCACCTGAAAGTTACCGTGGCCCACGGCCGGGATGTCCTGGAGCTGCGCTTGCCGAGGCGGGCGGTTCAAATGAGAGAGGACGGCACCAGCTTGCTGGGGGAGGCTTTGAAACGGGCTCAGCAGAGCGAGCTGGCCGGCGAATTAATGGACGAGGGACGGAAGGATATTCGGAAGGCTTTGGAACAGGCTCTGAGGGAAGTGGGCGCTGAGGGACTCACTCAGCAGCCGCAGCAGTCGGACCGCGTCCTTTGGCAGGCTCTGATCGATATCGCGGCGCTGCCTCTGGATACCTCCAAGCCGTACGCGCCGCCGCGCGGCAGCGGGCTGCAGGGCATCGTTTCCGATTCGGTGAACACTGTTCCGGCGGAGATCCTGCGCTGGCGGCACGGCCTGAGTAACATCCTGAGCACCGACCGCGTGGTCCTGACGAGCTCGCTGCTGGATCGCATGGGAGAGGAGGAGTTGCTGCGGGTCTTGAGGGCGCTGCCGGGCAAGCAGGCGGAGCGCATCCTGCTCATCGGCGACTGGGCCCGGTTCGACGCTTTCCGGAAACTTGGGCTGGAGATGGTGAGAGAAAAAGAGGACCTCTTGAGCCGGGACGTTATTCCTGAGAAGGCCACGGTGCGGGTCATCGCGCTCACTGAGGAGGATAAATCGCTGGAGCGGTGGTTGCGGAAGCAGCTGCCCTACTCGCAGGTCGAGCTTCTGGAGTCCTCCGGCCTGGGGATGATGCCCTTCCTGATGGTCCTGAGCGAGGCGCTTGGCTCGCAGGGAATCTCCAAAGATGAATTCCAGCGGCTAGCGAAGGCTTTCCGCGATCAGCCCGACGAGACGCTCGGCGAGCAGGTGTAAAAGTACACTTGTTAGTAGGTATATAAATTAATAAATATTCTGAAATTTGAAGAAACGGAGGGTATACTTTTAAGTAGAGGCTGGCAGGGAGACTGCCGGCCGGCTTTGTATTTGTGGGCTTTCTTTACTCTTCGATAAAGGCAAACCCGCCGCGAGGCGGGGTGGGTCGCAAAGCCACAGGCCCCT
>JAHFFF010000211.1 GCA_023248095.1 Candidatus Omnitrophota bacterium
AAGAGGGATGTACAGCTCTCGTCGCAGATACTGAGCCGTCAGCGATTGAGGGGAGCGGAGGATTTCCTCCAAGGGGCCGGCGGCTACGACTTCTCCGCCATGCTTTCCGGCGCCGGGCCCAAGGTCAACGATGAAGTCGGCGGCCCGAATGGTGGATTCATCGTGCTCGACCACGACCACGGTGTTGCCCAGATCCCGGAGGGCCTTGAGGGTGCCCAGCAGGCGCCGCGTGTCCCGCTGATGCAGGCCGATGGAAGGCTCATCCAATACATACAGCACACCCACAAGCCCCGCGCCGATTTGAGTGGCCAGGCGGATCCGCTGTGCCTCACCTCCGGAGAGGGTACTGCTGGCGCGATCCAGATTGAGGTAATCCAGGCCGACGTCCATCATGAATTTCAGGCGGCTGCGGATCTCCTTGAGGATCTGTGCGGCGATGGTCATTTCCCGGGCGGAAAGTTTTAGGCCGTCGAAAAAGGAGAGGCATTCCCTCACGGTAAACCGGGTCACCTCGACGATGGAGCGGCCGTTCACCTGAACCGCGACCGCCTCCGGTTTGAGACGGGTACCCCGGCAGGTTGGGCAGGGCTGGACCGACATGTATTTGGCGATCTCTTCCTTCACGAAGTCGGAATCACTCTCCCGGAAGAGACGTTCTAGGTTGGGGATGACCCCTTCAAAGGGCCGGCCCCAGACCTCGATCTGCGGGGCCCCGTAGAGGATTTTTCTGCGAATCCCGTCAGGCAATTTCCGAAAAGGGGTTGTCAGGTCGATCCCAACCTCGTCGGCGAATTCCCGGATCAAGGAACGGTGGTAAAGGATGTAGCCGTGGCCGCCTCGCCGCCAGGGTTCCAGGGCTCCCCCCGCAATGGACTTCGAGGAGTCCGGTATGACCAAGTCACGATCCACTTCCGGTTTGGTCCCCAATCCGTGGCAGGAGGGGCAAGCGCCGTAAGGACTGTTGAACGAAAAGAGGCGAGGTTCAAGTTCAACCAGGCTGATTCCACAGGAGACGCAGGCATACCGTTCGCTGTAGACCCATTCCTGTTTGGATGCGCGAGCCCTTGAATTGGAATGAAGGAGGACGGTCACGGTTCCCTTACCCGCCTTCAGGGCGGTCTCGATCGAATCGGTCAGCCTTTGTCTGGATTTTGGTTCCACCGGAAGGCGGTCAACCACCACCTCGATGGTGTGCGCCCTCTTCTTATCGAGGGAGATGGGTCCGCTCAACTCTCTGAGGGCCCCGTCGACGCGGACCCGAACGAATCCTTCCTTCTGGATTTGCTGAAACAGCTCCTGGTATTGGCCTTTTCGGCCTTGCACCAAGGGGGAAAGGATCATGATCGGCTGTCCGCTGCAGTTGCGTTGGACCTGATCCACGATCTCTTGGGCGGATTGGCGTTGAATGGCCTTCCCGCAACGGTAGCAGTGCGGCACGCCGATCCGGGCGAAGAGGAGGCGTAGGTAGTCGTAGATCTCGGTCTGAGTGGCGACCGTCGATCGGGGATTCCCACCGGCGGTCCGTTGCTCAATCGCAATCGCCGGGGACAAGCCCTCGATCTGCTCGACGTTGGGTTTTTGGAGCTGTTCCAGGAATTGCCTGGCGTAGGCGGACAGACTCTCCACGTAGCGACGCTGGCCTTCTGCGTAGAGGGTATCGAAGGCCAGCGAAGATTTCCCCGAGCCGGATAGTCCGGTGATCACAACCAGGGTGTTGCGGGGGATCGTCAGGTTCACCCCCTTGAGGTTATGTTCTCGGGCCCCGCGGATGATGATGGGTGTTGGATTCATCGGCTCATAGAGATGGATGAAAGAGCACCCCGCCGGAGGAGCAAATCTTCACGGCGGGGTGCACGTGGTGCTTATCAGCAGACGGAATGGAACTACCCTTAGCGCCTCTTACCTGCCCGCGCCATCTTCGCAGCGGATACGTCCCCCTGCTTGTCGATGAAGTACAGGAAGCCCGGCTTGCGCTTGATGCCGAGCTTGGCAACCTTCTGAGGCGAGCCACCCTTCTTCCCGCCCCGAGCCATCTTGGCCCTCGAGACGTCACCCTGCTTGTCGAGGTAATAGAGATAGCCCTTCTCTCGCTTGATGCCTGCCTTTGCTACCTTTTCAGCCATTCTGTTTTTCACCCCCTTTCCCGTTAAGAATCAAGTACCGACCTTCAAAGGTTGAACGATCTGCCGGAGCGTTGCGATGGCCGATTGTACGGCCAGCTGACTCGTCCGGGGATTCCGTCGGGAGGCCCGGTTTTCCGTGCGGGTGAGCAGCCTGCCAAAACTCCCGATGGCCTCCACCTCATGAATGTTCGTTCGGATCCGAGGATCTGCGATGATTCGTACCTGCGTGCGGGTGGGGCCGATGCCTGCCAACGCCAGCGTTGCGGCAACGTTGATGTTTTGCGGGAAGCCGGCCGCCGCCTGCAATGCTGAACCGCGAAACAAAAGCCGTGGCCTTCGCAGTGCTTTCAGCCGGATCTTCCGCTGCGTTACCCATGGAGCTGTTGCCAGCGTGCGTGCAGGCT
>JAHFFF010000002.1:0-2706 GCA_023248095.1 Candidatus Omnitrophota bacterium
TATCCCAAATGAAGGCCAAAAAAGGTCAGGCCCAGATTCTGGAACAGAAATTGTCTCGAATGGAGGGAGGGATCGAACAGCAGCAGACTGCTTTTGACCTGGGCCTACTTCTCATTCGGCTTTCCTCATTCGACCAGGCCGCACGGATCTTCCACAAATCCTTTGAGGCGGACCCCGAAGGAGACTTAGCCCCTGCCTGCCTATTCAAAGAGGGCTGGTGCCTGCGAAACGCAGCCCAATTTGAGGACGCCCTGCGCCGATTCCTTACGCTCATCCAGGAACATCCAAAAAGCGACTGGGCGGTTGCCTCTTATCTTCAGATCGCTGAGATCTACAAGGCTGTCGGGGATCTCCGAGCAGCCGCACAGGCCTATGAACAGGCGAGTGCCATTCAGCAAAAGGATGCTGCTCTTGGCGCGATCGTGTACGCACAAATCGCATGCACGTATGAAATTGATTTGGAGGATGCGGCGAAGGCACAATTCTATTTCCACGAGTTGGCGAAGCGATACCCTGCCAGCCCCTTCAGCACAGTGGAAAGGCGCCTCCGTCAGCTGCAGGCTACGAAAGGAACACTGCGGGCCACTCCGGGTACCGTCGTCACCACTCCTGTGACAAAAGGACCCGCCCCTGTCGCCCTCGGGTCGGACCTCGTGATGGGATCTCCACTTCTCAATTGGATGGAAAGCTTCTTGCCGGTCTTCGTAAGCGTTTTCACGAACCGGCTGACGAAATACATGGAAGCCGTCGGCGAAACGGAGCTCGCCCGCCGATTTACCGAGGTGGAATTCAAGGAACTGGTCGTGCGGGAAGTCCAGCGGCGGTTCCCTGGCCAGGTGACCGATGTTCAAACAAAAATCCATCCCGACTCTTTTATCGGTTCCGGCGTCGTGCATCTGGGGGTGCTCACCTTCCCCATCAGCGCGCGGATCGGAATTGAGGTTCAGGAAAATAGACCGCATGCCATTCTCAAAGAGCTGAAGATTGGGAAGCTCTCGCTTCCAGAGGCGTTGCTCAAATCATTGGAGATGCGCGTGAATGCCTCCATCGACCGAACGAAGTATCCCTTGAAGATCAGGGAATACACGCTCAAGGAAGGCTACGCCTGGATCTCGGTAGAGATGGCAAAGTGAGAACGGTTAGTATAGTATGAGGGGCTGGTATCGTCGATGGTTCAAACGCCTTTTTGACATGGCCATCGGGATGGGAGGTCTTTGTGTTTTTGCGATTCCCATGGCCTGGATGGCTTATGGGGTTTATTGTGCGTTGGGACCTCCGGTTTTGTTCCAACAGACGCGGATCGGTTATCGCGGGGTGCGATTTACCGTGTTGAAATTCAGGACGATGTCTGAGACGGGGACGGTGACCTCTTCCTTCTGCCACTGGCTGCGGTCTGTGGCGATGGATGAGCTGCCACAACTGATCAACATCCTGAAGGGAGAGATGAGCTTTGTGGGCCCTAGGCCGCTGATCCCCGAAGAGTTGGAGGCGCTGGACCGGATGCCGCGCGGCGCGGGTCGCCTTTCCGTCCGGCCTGGCCTTGCAGGCTTGGCCCAGATCTACGGTGCGAAGACCCCGGCCCTCACGGATCGATTGCGTTGGGATCTCAAGTACGTCGACCGGTGTTCTTTCCTGTTAGATCTGTCCATCCTCTTCAAATCGTTGGCCATCACCCTGCGCGGCGCTTGGGAAAGGCCGGGGCCCAAGCTCTCTCCGGAGGAGAAATAATCCGTGCCTAGCCGCCTGGAAGACTGGCAGGTTGATGATTATCTGCGCGTCCTTCGGCTCCACAAGGGGACGATCCTCCTGTTCATTTGTCTCGGTGCAACGTTCGGGGTGATCAGCGCCTCCCAGAAACCCAACATCTACGTTGCGAGCGCGCGCATCCTGATTGAGACGCAGACCCCTCGAGTGGTCCAGTTCCAAGAAGTGGCGATGACCCAACCTTCGGACCGATCCTTTCTTCAGACAGAATACGAGGTGATCTCCAGCCGTGCCGTTCTTTCTCGGGTTGTCGAGGATCTGAACCTGGCTTCCTTCCCACCCTTTTCTCAGGCCAAAGAACCTGTGGACGTCCTGGGGGGACTCATCCGAGTGGTTCCGGTGCGTGCCACCAAGCTGGTCGACATCGTCGCCAAAGGGACAAAACCGGATCTCATGGCCCGGATCGCCAACAGCATAGCGGATACGTACGCGAAGGTGAATCTGGAACGCCGGCGCGACATGACCACCGGCGGGGCCTCCTGGCTGCGGGAAGAAGTAGACAAGCTGGAGAACCGAATGCGGGAATCCCAGTTGAAGCTTCAGGAGTTCCGCGAGAAACACGGCAGCGTCGATCTGGGTGAACAGACTCAGAGTTCCATCTTTCAGCGAATCCAAGCCTTGAATGTCGCCTTGAACAAGGTCCGGGAGGACCGGATCGATGCCGAGACCAAGTATCGCGAGAAACATCCCGCTCTTGTAGAATTGACCACCAAGGAACGGGAGCTGCAGCTCGCCCTGTTCGATCAGGAACAGAAGGCGCTGGAGTTGGGCCGCCTCTCCATCGAGTTCAACGCCCTCCTGCGGGAAGCGAAAACAAGCGAATCGATCTACAATATCTTGCTGACTCGTCTCAAAGAGCTTTCCGTTCAGGAAGGATTACAGAACAACAACGTGCAGGTGGTCGATTACGCTCGGGTGCCGGATGCGCCGATCGGCCCGGCT
>JAHFFF010000002.1:2716-40230 GCA_023248095.1 Candidatus Omnitrophota bacterium
GCAAAGAGGCCGCCACCTCTGTACTCCTCGGCCTGTTTCTCGGGTGCGGGCTGGCCTTTCTTCGAGAGTTCCTCTCCAAGACCGTTCGCACGCGTCAGGACTTCGAGCTGCTGCTGGAGATCCCCTTCCTGGGCCACATCCCTCAGATACCCAGTCAACGTGTTAAGGGCAAAGGCCGCGGGGCCGTTCTGCTGGGCAACCCCAAGTCGCCGATTGCCGAGACCATCCGCTCTATTCGAACCACCCTGGAATTTATCCTTCCCGCTGGAGAGCCTCATGTGCTTTTGCTGACCAGCGCCCTTCCAGAAGAGGGGAAATCCACCGTGACCTCCAATCTGGCCATCGCCTTACATGAGCTGGGCCGGAAGGTTCTCCTGATCGATGCCGACCTGCGGCGGCCCTCTCTGCACCGCTACCTGCAGGTGAGTCTCGAGCCGGGCCTGAGCGGCTACCTGCAAGACACCGTCTCAGCAGAGGAGCTGATCCAGCCGATACCCTCGGTGGAGGGCCTGCAGGTGATTTCTGCCGGACTAACCCCGTCCCAGCCTACCGACGCCCTGAGCAGTCCGAAGTTTCAAGAACTGCTGAAACTTCTGAAGAAGGATTTTCAGTACATCCTCATCGATTCCCCGCCAGTCCTGGTGGCGGCTGACTCAGCCGTTATCTCTACAGCAGTGGCTGCCGTCATCTACGTTGTCCGCGCGAACCGCACCCACAGCGAGGCAGTCCTGGCCGGCAAGCAAAGGCTCGTAGACGTGGGAGCAAAGGTGATCGGCGGCATCTTGAACGGCGCCCATTTGGAGCTGGAGCGTGGTTACCGTTACTATTACTCCAACCGGTACGATCAGTATCGGGATAAGGCCAAACGGCCCCGTCGCTCGCATCGTCCATCCCCCGACTTGCCCCTCTCCGAATCAGCAGAGGGGTCGTAACTTCTTTGCGCAGAAATCTTCCCCGGGATGCGAGCCGCGCCGTCCAGTGCGCTTTTGGAATGAGCCTCTTCTGGGCCTTCCTGACGATGACGAAACTGCAGTGGGCAAGCCTCCCCGAACAACTCTGGACCACAGCCCTCTTTGCGATCTGTTGTTTGCCTCTCATCCTGTACTTCTATCACCCCCATTTTCAGATACCCTTGGTTCCCATGTGGGGCTTCGGCTACTTCACTATGTTCGGGATGCCCATGCTGAGCGCCGAGGAAAGCTGGGTGGACTTCAGCTTGATCCCCAAAGAGGCTGTGACTGGGGCTCTGGGGCTGATCTCTTTGGGCGCATGCGCCTGCCTGCTCACCTGCTACACCCCCCTGGGACAGTGGGTGGAAACCCTCACCCCTCGAATCCGCCTGCCTTGGGAAGCTCATCGGGCTCCCAAGACGGGGGTCTTGCTCACCCTGGTGGGTCTTGCCATCTATCATTATCGGCTCACCAGCACGTTGATTCCGGAATTGCAGCAATTCTTATACATCGGAGCACAGTTCTCAACGGTTGGCATGCTGACGCTTTTCCTGCTGCAACTGCGGGGCGGGCTTTCTACGAAATTGAAATTCTTCCTCTGGGGATTTGCGTTGCCTGTGCAGCTCGTGTACAGCCTCGGAACGGGAGCCTTGTGGACCGTCATTCGCACGGTCTCCCCTCTCATGTTCTGCTATACGGCTGAACGCCATCGCATCCCCTGGAAATGGAGCTTGGTCTTCACAGTTTGCCTCATCCCCTTTTTAGGCATCAAGCATGAATATCGCTCGTACGCATGGGGTGGGGAGGGAGCCTTAGCGGATGCCTCTCCTTTTGAAAGAGGAGTGGCGTTTCTTCAATTGACCACGGAACGCCTGGCAGAAGGGGGCGTGGAAACCTATACCGTTGCCGCAGAAACGGCTGAAAGCCGGGTGAATCATCTTCAGCTGATGATTCATACTCAGGAGATGACCCCTTATCAGGTCCCTTACTGGAGAGGGGAAACCTATCAAACACTTCTTTGGACCTTCGTTCCCCGGTTTCTTTACCCGAACAAGCCCACGAAGACGCTCGGGAATGAATTCGGGCACCGCTACGACATCATCGCTGAAGAGGACACCTGGACCTCCATCAACCTGCCTCATCAGGTGATCGAGATGTTCGTCAATTTCGGAACGGGGGGCGTTCTCATCGGCATGGCGCTGCTGGGGTTTGTGTATCGAGCCATCCTGGCCTTTTTAAGCCGACCCGATGCGGGCGAGCGGGCGATCATCATCGGCTGTGCCTTGCTTGGGAATCTTCTTTCCTTGGATTCCGACTTCTCCTTGGTGTTCGGCGGATTGCTGTACTATGTCTTGGCCATGGTGGCCATCACTCGTTTTCTCCAGCCTATCGAACCATTGCCCCCGCAAGTGCAGGCGATTCACCCGTAAAAGGAGCACAGGATGCGGCTGCCCATCACGGCAATTGTGCTGGCTCACAACGAGGAGCTGAATCTGCCCGCCTGCTTGAAATCACTGAGCGATTGGTGCGAGAAGATCTTTGTCGTCGACTCCGGCAGCTCGGATCGAACCCTGCAGATTGTACAAGAATTTCATGCAGAGGCCCTTTCCCATCCGTTCGAAACGCACGCCAAGCAGTGGAATTGGGCCCTCCAAAATCTGCCGATCTCAACGGAATGGATCTTGGCCTTGGACGCCGATCAAAGGGTTACCCCGGAGATGCAGGAGGAGCTGGGCCGCACCCTCCCCAAGACCCCGGCCGATGTGGCCGCCTATTATCTGCCCCGCAAGCAGTTCTTCCGCGGGCGCTGGATCCGATTCGGCGGGTACTGGCCGAAATACCTCCTCAAGCTTTTCCGAAAGGGGGCTGCCTGGTCGGATGAGCAGGAGCTTGTCGATTTCCGATTCTACGTACGGGGGAAGACCCGCCTTCTGAACCATCCCCTCATCGAACAGAATGAGAAGGAATGGCAGATTGTGTTCTGGCTGGAAAAACATCTGCGCTTCGTCCAGCTTCGGGCGCAGGAGGAATACCTGCGGCGTCATCAGAAAAACTCCTGGGCGGTTCAGCCTTCGCTGCTGGGGACACCGGACCAAAGAATCCTTTGGTGGAAGCAACGATGGTACGTATTCCCCCCTCTCTTGCGTCCATTCCCCTATTTTCTTTATCGCTACATCCTTCAGCTTGGAATCCTCGATGGCTGGGAGGGTTTCTTGTTTCATTTCCTGCGCTGCTTTTGGTTCGAACTGATGATCGGGGTTCGGCTCAAGGAGATCGAACGGGAGAAGGGCCCCGCGCGGAGGGAGTCCCCATCCTGATTCTCGGAATCAACGCCTACCATGCGGAGGCCTCCGCAGCCCTGATCCAAGACGGACAACTCCTGGTGGCCGCTGAAGAGGAGCGGTTCGTCCGGATCAAACATGTGGCCGGCTTCCCGTCGGAAGCGGTCCGATATTGCCTTCGGGCCGCCCAGGCAAAACCGAAGGACCTGGATGTGGTCGCGGTATCCCGCAACCCGTGGGCTCATCTTCTCGACAAGGGATGGTGGGCTCTGCGCCACGGACTTTCCCCGCGCTCCGTGGGAGACCGTCTGCACAACCTGGCAAGCATTCGAACCTTACGCCAGACGCTGGCAGAGACTTTGCAAGTGGCCCCTGAGCAGTTTCACGCCAAGCTTCATTTTGTCGAGCATCACCGGGCCCACATCGCCTCCAGCTTTTATGCCTCCGGCTGGGACCGCGCCGTAGTTCTTTCTCTCGATGGATTCGGGGATTTTTTGAGCGGGATGTGGGGAATGGGAGAGGGGCTCCGGCTCTCCATCGACGGGGGGGCTGCCTTCCCCCATTCTCTCGGAATCCTGTACACTGCCGTCACTCAATTCCTTGGATTTACCCAGTGGGGAGACGAATACAAGGTGATGGGGCTGGCGGCTTACGGAAATCCGGGGCAATATCAGCAGGCGATGAAAACGTTAGTTCGGGAGTCGGAGCAGGGGGTGTATCGTCTTGATCTGGATTACTTCCGGCATCCGCGGATGGATGTCTCCATGACCTGGGCAGCAGGGGCACCCATCCTCTCCACCTTGTTCACTGAAAAGATCGAGGAGCTCTTAGGCCCCTCTCGCCCCTCAGAGGCCCCTTTGGAGCAACGACACTCGGACATCGCCGCCGCCCTGCAGAACCGGTTGGAGCAGATCATCCTGGAATGGATGCGGAATCTGGGCGACCGCTATCGGATCCCGAGGCTCTGCTATGCAGGGGGCGTCGCGCTGAACTGCGCACTGAATGGAAAGATCTCGCGGGAAACTCCGTTTAAAGAGGTGTTCATTCAGCCGGCCGCTCATGACGCAGGCACCTCCTTGGGGGCAGCCCTTTATATCGCTCACCACATCCTCGGGCAGCCTCGAAGATTTATCATGCATCACGCTGCGTGGGGACCGGAGGTCCAGGAATCGGAATGCCGGCCGGCGCTTGACAAAAATGGGCTGACCTATCGGCAGCTCGATGAGGCAGCCCTCTGCCGGTCAGCCGCTCAGGCCCTAAGCCAAGGAAAGATCGTCGGCTGGTTCCAGGGGCGGATGGAATTCGGGCCACGGGCGTTGGGACATCGATCCCTCCTGGCGGATCCACGCGACCCCGCAATGAAGGATCGGATCAATGAGCGCGTGAAGCGGCGCGAATCATTCCGGCCCTTTGCGCCATCGCTGCCCGCCGAAGCGGTCGCCACCTATTTCCCTGAGGGGCACCCGGATCCCTTCATGCTCTTTGCCTATCCGGTTCTTGCTGACTTCAAGGATCGAATCCCCTCCGTCCTGCATACCGACGGCACGGGCCGCTTGCAGGCAGTGGATCGCCAAACAGACCCGCTCTTCTGGAATTTGCTCAAGGCGTTTGAGATCCAAGCGGGTGTGCCTGTGCTGCTGAACACCTCTTTCAATGAGCAGGAGCCGATTGTCTGCCGACCTGAAGAGGCCATCGCCTGTTTTCAAAGGAATGCCATCGACTGCCTAGCCCTGGGTCCATTCTGGGTAGAACGGAGATAAGAGCGTGAAGGTTCTTCACGTGGTTCCCTCCTTAGCCCTGAGGCACGGTGGGGTCTCCTTGAGCGTCCGACAACTCTGCCTCGCCCTGGCCCAGAAGGGAGTTGTTGTCCAGGTCTGCACGACCCGCCGCGGATATCTTCCGTCTGTCGATGAGGCTGCGGACCGCAAGCTCATCTCCGCTGGGGTGGATCTCCATTATCTCCCCACCTTGCCTTGGAAATGGCTGAGCGACCGCACGGCCTACAGCCCGTCCATGAAGAACTTCCTTGAGGAAGCTATCCCCAGGGCAGATCTGGTCCACATTCACGCCCTCTGGCTTTATCCCACGCACATCACCGCTCAGCTCTGCCGCCGCGCTCAGGTCCCGTATGTCATCTCCCCTTGCGGCGCACTGGACCCCTATTCCCTCAAGCGAAAACTTCTTCTCAAGCGGATCTATGGCCTCTGCGTTGAAGGCCGCCATCTGCGAGGGGCGGCGGCCATCCACTTCACCAGCGATCTGGAGAAGGCGCAGGCCTATTGCTTCGGATCCCGCAGCCCTCGCGCAGTGATCTCTCGCTGTTTGGACCTGTCAGCTGTCCCCATCCTTCCGCCGGGGACTTTCCGAGGGCGCCACCCCGAGGTGGGTTCCCGAAAGATCCTTCTTTTCTTAGGCCGGCTCCATCCGAAGAAACGCTTGGATCTGGCGACCGAGGCGTTCATCCGTTTGGCTCAGCGCAGAGCAGATGTTCATCTTGTCATAGCAGGTCCGGATGATGGATCCAAAGGCGGTGCACGCCTTGCCCTCCAGAAGGCCCACCTCTTGGACCGAGCCACATTCACTGGGTTGCTTCACGGAGAAGAGAAGTGGGCGGTACTGCAGGACAGCAGTCTCTTTCTCCTCCAGTCGGAAGATGAAAATTTCGGTTTGGCCGCCTTGGAGGCGATGGCCTCCGGCATTCCCGTGCTCATCTCTCCTCGGGTGGGCCTATCCGACATTGCAAGACAGGCCGGCAGCGCCCTGATCGTCAACCTGCACACTGCGGACTGGGCAGATCAGATGGACCGGGTCCTCAGCGATCCCACGCTGGCAAAAAAACTCGGTGAATCGGGACGGCGACTTGTGGAAGAACAGTTCTCTAGCGAACGAGTAGCTGTACAGATGAAGACGCTCTACGCCTCACTCCTTGCTGATTTCCGGCCGGATTCTGGATTGCGCTCCAAGGTCCAGGCTCACATCGTGAATAATCTTTACCGTGCTGAAAACAGCTTACTGGAGGTTGCGCGTAGGCTCCTATGGCCCGGCCCCAGGCCACAGGAGGCAAAAAGGATCTGTGTATACCGAATTGGCAATATAGGGGATGCGGTCTGCGCGCTGCCAGCCCTGGATGCCATCCGCCATGCCTACCCCCACGCACACCTGATGCTGCTTACCTCACCCGGGAGGATTGGATCGGTTGGCTTTTTAGAATTGCTCGAAGGGGCCGATTGGTTAAACGAGATCCTCCCTTACTACACCCATCAGGTGGCAACACTCCGCCAGAGGGCGTCATTCTTGGCTCAGCTTCGAAGTCGCCGCTTCGACCTTTGGGTCGAACTCCCAAATGACTTAGCGACGCTCCGCACCTCTTTCCGAAACATGCTCATGGCAAGATTGGCCGGTGCAAGATGGGCTTACGGCTGGAGGATCAACAACCTCCGTTGGGGCGCCCAAGCTCAATCGGAACACCTGGCCTTTCCGGATGAAACAAGTCGTCTCCTCCAAGTGATTCGCGAAGCCGGATTACCCGTTTCACAACCAGCCTTTCCTCTGCCACTACGAGACTCCCACAGGCAATCCGCGGACCGCCTCCTAAGAGAGAATCACTTAACGGATAAACTTCGGATCTGCCTCTCGCCCGCCGCTAAGCGTTCGACGAATCGCTGGCCACCGGAGCGCTTCATCGAGGTTGGCCGCCATCTGATTGAGAGAGGGGTTGGAGTTATGGTCGTGGGAGGGCCCTCCGATGCCCAGCTTTGCCAGCAGATCTGCGACACCATCGGACAAGGGGCGGTTATGCTCGCAGGTAAAGTCTCTTTGTTGGAGACCGCTGAGTTGTTGAGAAGATGTAACCTCGTCGTTTGCAATGATTCAGGCATCCAACACCTGGCTGCGGCGGTCGGAACTCGCTGTATCTCCATTTTCTCTTCTTGGCAACTGAGGACGAAATGGCACCCCTTTGGCCCGGGTCACATAGTCCTCCAAAAATGGGTCGGGTGTCACACCTGTTTTCTGGAAAAATGTCCTTTTGATCAAAGATGCATCCGGCTCACCGAATCCTCCGAAGTTGTTGATGCTATACTTTCACTAGGGTTGTAAACTAACGGACTTTATTGAGGAGGGCCTCATCCATGGAATGGAAGGGCAAGGCGGTCCTGGTCACAGGGGGCTGTTCATTCATCGGTTCCCACTTGGTCGACGCACTCGTGGAGCGAGGGGCTCGGGTGCGGGTCATCGACGATCTCTCCAGCGGCGCACGGGAGAACCTGGAACATCATTTCAAAACGAATCGGGTTGAGTCCCTGCAGGCCGACCTGCGGGGGCCAGGGGTGGCCCTCCGGGCCGTCCACGGAATGCAGGTGGTCTTTCACCTCGCAGCCGCGCACGGAGGGCGTGGCTATGTGGACCTGCACCAGGCTGCCTGCGCGGGAAACCTGATGCTCGATGGGCTGGTCTTCCAAGCCTGCCAAGATGCGAAGGTGGAAAAGATCGTCTATGCCTCCTCCGGCTGCGTCTATCCCAATTACCTGCAAACCGATCCCGACAAGATTCTGCATCTCAAGGAGGAGATGGTCGGCCCTCCCTACGACGCGGACAACATGTACGGCTGGGCCAAGCTCATGGCAGAAATGAGCCTTCGCGCCCTCTCTCGGGATTGCGGAATGAAAACAGCCTCCTGCCGATATTTCACCGTCTATGGGCCACGAGGGGTCGAGAATCATGCCGTCATCGCCATGATTGCACGCGCCTTCGTCAAACAAGACCCTTTCGTCGTCTGGGGAACCGGCAAACAGATCAGGAACTGGACCTACGTCAGCGACATCGTTGCCGGAACGATCCTTGCCGCTGAAAAGATCGATGATGGGACCGCCGTCAACCTGGGCACGATGGAACGGGTCTCGGTGCTGGAGGCGGTTCAGGAGGTCCTGCGCTACACCCATCATGAGGCGAAGCTGGAATTCCATCCGGAGATGCCGACCGGCCCCTATAACCGGGTCGCCGATAACAACCTGGCAAAAAGGCTGCTTGGCTGGGAACCCAAAGTGCTCTTCCGTGATGGGCTCCGCAAAACGATCGACTGGTACTTCTCCACCAAGGATCCGGCGCGATTCCAGAGGCATTCCTTGGAGGAGATGCTGGTTGAACGAGGCGTCCATACTTAATCCCTGACTTCATTGCACATCGTCTTCTTCAACCGGGCTTATTTCCCGGAGGTCAGCGCGACCTCTCAATTGCTCACGGAACTGACCGAAGGACTGGCGCGTGAGCATGGCTGCCAAATCTCCGTCGTAGCAGGGATGCCCCAGGGAACCCCTTCGAAAGGATGGCAACCCCCGAAAGGATGGGGAATCGTTCGCAAGGAAAGGGCCGGCCAGATCCTCATCCTCCGAGCTTGGGGGACCCGATGGTCCAAACGGACCCTGCTTGGAAGGATCGCCAACTACCTAACCTACTTTGCCTCCTCCTGTTGGGCTACCCTGCATCTGAATCGTCCTGATGTTGTGATCGCATTGACCGATCCTCCGGTGGTGGGCTTGGCAGCACTGTTGGCGGCACACCGCTTCGGCTGTCCTCTGGTTATCTCATACCGAGATCTCTTTCCTGAGGTCTCACGATTGATCGATGGAAAGTGCAGACCGTTCATTGAATGGGCCCTCCATCGAGTCAACCGCATTCTCATCCATTGCGCCAGCCGAATCATCGCATTGGGCGAGGACATGCGACAGCGTCTCATCTCAGAAAAGGGGGCCCATCCTGATCAGGTCGTCATCATCCCCGATTGGGCGGATACCACCTTGATTTCCCCCAGTCCGAAAAGGAACCGCTTCTCGCTGGAACAAGGGGTCGCGGATCGCTTCGTCGTCATGCATTCCGGCAACATTGGCCTTTCACAGAACCTGGGAGTCGTGGTGGAAGCGATGGGGGAGCTTCGGGACCTTCCCAACCTGATGTTCCTCATCGTAGGAGATGGGGTGCAGAAGGAGGCCCTTCAGGAACAGGTGCGGGGGGCTGGCTTGCAGAACGTTCGTTTCCTTTCGTACCAACCACGAGATGTGATGGCGCAAAGTTATGCCACCGCCGACTGTTTCATCGTCTCCCTCAAGCCAGGGTTGGCAGGTTACATCACTCCCAGCAAACTCTACGGCATCCTCGCCGCAGGTCGCCCTTACGTTGCCGCCGTGGAACCTTCATGTGACGTAGCCCGCGTCACGCAGAAGTATCGCTGCGGCCTACTGGCGCGCCCTGAAGACCCTTCCGACATCGCAGAGAAGATCCGCCGCTTCCACGCCGATCCAAACCTGGCCAGGGAACTCGGCGCAAACGCCCGAAAGGCCTCAGAGGATTTCAGCCAAGCGAAGGGGGTGTTGGAATATTTCCGTTTGTGCCAAGAACTTAGGTATCATACTGCACAGACGGGAGGCCGGAGATAAAGATGCGCGCGCAAGTCATACGCACCCCTCGACTCTCCATCCGCTGGAGCGCGGAGCTGCTGTGGGCATTATCGATCCACCGAGTGAATACCCGCTATAAGGAAACCCTCTTTGGGTTTGGGTGGATTCTCCTTCAACCCATTGCACTGACCATCATCTTCGCGTATATCCGAAGAGTCGCCAACATCCCCTCGGGGGAGGTCCCCTATCCCCTCTTCTCGGCAACCGGGCTGTGCGCCTGGGCACTGACTTCGCTGGTCGTTTCCCAGTCGCTGGTCTGCATCAGCGGATTCACCCCAGTGATCAAGAGGGTAGCAGTCCCCAAGATCCTATTTCCTCTGTCTGTTATCGTGGCATCCATGGTGGATCTTTGCGTCATGGTGCTCTTCCTCATCGCTCTCCTCTTTTATTACGGGACCGCCATCTCCGTGACCATCCTCTGGCTGCCCGTACTCCTCTTCGTCCACCTCTGTTTTCTGTTTGCCTTGACTTGTCTGACCTCCCTCGCAAATGTTTACATGAGGGACATCAGCCACGCCTTGCCCTCTCTGCTGCAGTTGTGGTTCTTCGCCAGCCCGGTGTTTTATCCCTCCTCCATGGTCCCTGAGGAATTCCGAGCATTGTCTCATTGGAATCCGCTGACCGGTTTGATCGAAGGGTATCGCTCGGTCCTTCTACTCCACCAATCACCCTCTTTGCAACTGCTTGCCCACACCGCCATCATCACTTTCATCCTTCTGGGCATCGGACTCCCCATCTTTGTTCGGCTGGAATCCTGCGTGGCGGACGCCCTTTGATGGAACGCATTCGACTGGATTCCGTAAGCAAGCGCTTCTCCCGCGGCAGCGGGACCAAAACCTTGCTCGCCAGCGTGTCCGGAATCTCCTGGTTCCAATCCGAATGGTTTTTGGCCTTGGACCAGGTCAACCTTGCCATTCCCGACTCCGGGGTTTGCCTGGGGATCATCGGTCCAAACGGCTCCGGGAAGACGACCCTGCTGCGGATCATCGCAGGGGTGACCGCTCCCACGCAAGGCAAGGTGATGGTCCGGGGGCAGGTGGTTCCCTTGCTGGAGGCCTCTGCAGGGATGCAGCCGGAGCTAACCGGGCGGGAAAATATCTTCTTGAACGGGATTATCTTGGGAATGCGCCGGCGAGAGATTCAGCGCAAGCTGGATTCCATCGTGGAGTTTTCAGGGGTCGACAAATTCCTCGACATGCCCCTTAAGCATTATTCTCTCGGCATGGTCACACGCCTGGGATTCAGCGTTGCCAGCCACGTGGATGCCAACATCCTCCTGGTGGACGAAAGCTGGAGCATGGCGGATGCCTCCTTCCAAACCAAGAGCTTTAGCCGCCTGACCCAATTGCGTAAACGGGGGGGTATCCTCCTGCTGGTTTCGCATGACCCGAATCTCATACGCCGCCTGGCGGATCAAGTCCTTTGGCTTCAGAACGGACGGGTTGTCCGGATGGGACCGACGGAAGAGATCCTTAAGGATTATTTGAGTGTTGCAGGTCTGCCGTAAAAACCCGCTCATACCACAGGATGCAAACCAAACCCCTCCAAACAGAGTCCAGGCCCTCTTCCCCGCTTCCGGAGAAGAATCGCTCGACCAGGCGTCCCCATTCCGAGGTTTGAACGAGAGGACATCGCTTGGCCGAAGTACTGTGGGCGACGTCGCGGATCTGTCCCTTCAGCGCCCGCAGCCATGCGGAAAGCGGAGCAGGATATCCCTGCTTGGCGGTTCGCTGAATGATCTCGGCTGGGACCATTGGCTTGGCAATCTGCCGAAGGATGCTTTTGGTGGTTCCCCCCAGAAGCTTCTCATCGGAATGGACCCGAAACATCTTCTCTGCAAGCCGGTAATCCAGAAAGGGCAGACGGGTCTCCACGCCGAATGCCATGGAATTGCGATCCTCGTAATGGAGGAATCCGGGGAGCGTCCACTGAGTGATGGAGTTTCTCAGGTAGCTCTCCAGTTCATCCCCGGAGGGAGCTGACATTTGCTCTTCCCGGCTGCGCACGGCCGACAGGATCTCCGGCCCGATCCAGGCGCTGTTGTGCCTCATCACCCCCCGCCGGGCCACGGAGCGGACTGATCTCGGGAGCGAATAAAACAGGATCCGGCTCAAGTGAAGCCGCTGCGCATGGGCAGCCTGCCAGGCCCACCGGGCCGCGTGCAGCCACCTGCCTCTGCGAATCTGTGATCCAAGGTAAACCCACAGGTAGGTCGGATATCCGGCAAAGATCTCATCCCCTCCCTGTCCCGTCAGCAGGACGGGAACACCGGCGAGGCGAGCCTCCCTCATAAGCGCATAGTGGGCAGCCATGGAACCATCCGCGAAGGGCTGCTCCTGATGCCACAGAAGGCGCGGCAGGTCCTCCCAAAAGAGACGGGCTGTCGGTGTGTGGAAATGTGCCTGGAACCCTCCTTTTTTTAGCAGGCTCTCAATCCCTTCGGCTTCCTCCGTCGGAGGATCGGTCACGGTGGTGAAGAGATGGACCGGCCTTTCGGCGGGGCAAAGCGCCCGCATCAGGCTTGCGATGGTCGACGAATCCAAACCGCCGCTCACCAAGCAGCCAATCGGTGTATCCGCCCGCAGACGGATGCGGACCGCATCCCTCAAGGCATCGGCTAGCTCTTCCAGGTTTGGCTTGGATTCCTCAACCTGGGCTAGGGTGGCCAAACTCCAATAACTCTTCTGCTCAACCTTTCCTTCACTCCAGATCATGGAGGTCGCCGGCGCCAGTTGGTGTATCTCTCGAACAAAGGTTTCCTCGAGGTGACTAACAACCCTCTGCGCACAGAAATCTGCAACGGCTTGCTCGTTGAGTGTGCGGTTCATGCCCGGCACGAGAAAAAGGGCCTTCATCTCAGAGGCGAAATAGAGACGCCCTTTCCCATCGAATGTGGTGTACAGGGGTTTCTTTCCAAATCGGTCGCGCGATAGAAAGAGCTTGCGCTCCTTAGAGTCCCAGAGCGCAAAGGCCCACATCCCGTTGAACCTTCCCAGGCAGGCCGGCCCCCATTCTGCATAGGCTGCCAGGAGAACCTCTGTATCCGTACGTGTCCGAAAGCGATGCCCCCGCGACTGCAGCTCTTCCTTAAGCTCGAGATAATTGTAGATCTCTCCGTTGTAGGTGATGCAAAATCTGCCATCGGCACTCTGCATCGGCTGGTGCCCAGCCGCGGTGAGATCCAAGATGCTCAGCCGCCGATGCCCTAATACCACACCGGCAGAGGTCCAAAGACCGGAGTCATCCGGACCTCGATGGCTAAGCAAGGCCGACATGGCTCCGATCCGATCGGCCTCTCTTTCTGCCCCGGGGCCTACCATACCGACGATCCCGCACATCTCTTTACCGTTCCTCTAAGATTCGGCTGAGCAGCTCTTTCAGGCGCAAGGAATTGCTGTACTTCTCCACACAACGCCGATGCCCGGCCTGCGCAATCGCACGGCGTTCCTCTTCGCGACGCAGATAATAGTCAATCTTTTGGAACATCTCCGGGATGGAGGAGTAATACTCCGCTTCCCCTCCCTCCCGGAAAAGGGCTTTGTGTTCCTCGTTCCTTTCCGCCAGCAAGAAACCGCCACAGGCGGGAATCTCGACGGAGCGGGCCGTCGTCAGGTCTCCAAACCAGCGCGATAGCAGGCAGAGGCTGACCTTCGCACCGCAGATGGCTTTTGCATATTCCTGCCCGACCAGGTGGACAGCCCCGGAGAAAAGCGGGTGTCGCCGAAGGTGTGCGCACCGCCATCCTCCTCCCCAGACCTTGACGGAGTAGCCTTTCTCCAAGATCTGAAGCAGCAGCCTTTCTCGCCAGGGTTCCCAATGCCCGACAAAACCGACCTCGCAGCCGAATCTCTTCTGCTCTTCAGCGCTGAGAATGATGGGGCGATGAATCTCGGGATCGAATCCTTTTCCCATGAGCCGAAGGCCCCGCGCTCCGCATTGCCGCAGCCAAGTCATGTCCTGTGATTTGGTCGTGACCTGGAGGTCATAGAGGCCCAGGGCGCGAAGGTAATGCCGACTTTGATTCGCGAAGACCCTCTGGTTGTCGGGGCTGAAGTGAACAAGAAGCGGGCATCCTATCTGGCGGATCTGCTTCAAGGTTTCCGGCCAAATGTGAAGCCCCTTTTCCACCCACAGAAGCTGTGGGGAGAATCCCTCGGCCTTTTTCAGCAACTCCAGATTCAGCGATTTGACCCTTTCCCCGATATAGAAATGGTTGCTCTGGAGATGCTCCAACCATGGAAGCCCTTGGATATAAGCTGAGGCATTGAGCCTCTCCACAGAACCACAAAGGGTGCGGAAGGCCTTTAGCCGGGAACCACCAGTGCTTCCTTCTTCCTGCTGTCCAACCACCAGCACCTTGAGAGAAGAGAGATTCACATGTCCATCTCCCTCTCTTCTACCCATCCCATTCGTGATGGACGAGCCCGAGGGACGCAGCAGGGAACCGTAAAGTGCGCTGAAACGATACGGCAACCTCAGGCGGACAGCCGTCCACCGCGCCAGTTCCAACCCCAGCCAGGGAATCTCTTGCCATGCACTCATCCTTGACCGTCCCCCAAGGAAAGCGCTTCCTCATAGGCTCGAGCAATTCCTTCGGCCGCCTTCCCGACGGAATATCCCTCTATTTTATTCCAGCACCATTCCCGTACTTCAGGCTGTCCGATCCATCTCAATCCTCGCTGGATTGCAGCCGATAGGTCACGGGCTGAATCCCCTCGGTAAATCTCACCTGTCCGTCCCGGCTCGATCAGATCGGGGGCGCAGCCAACCTGTTCCGATACCACCGCCGGCACTCCATGCCATAACGCCTCATTGACCACTAGGCCCCAGGTCTCGGAACGCCGGCTGGGCAGGACCAGCAGATCCGCCGCCAGGTAGTGCCGGCTCAGGTGCGTCTGATTCTGAAACCCGAGGAAGCGTACCCTGCCTGATGGGAAGCCCTTAGCCTGCTGCTTCAGTGCAACCTCCAACTTGCCGCTGCCCATGAACAACAGCACGATCTGTTCTTGGATCTCCGGCGGCAGCAACGCAATCGCCGGGAGGAGGAGATCTACTCCTTTTCTTCGGCTTAATTTTCCGGAGAAAAGAAGGACGTCCTGATGGTCGCCAATGTCGAGTGATTGCCGGATTTTTTGTCGCCAGCGAACACGGGTTTCATCGTCTCTCCGAAAGACGTCCGTATCCACACAGTAGGGAGAAAAAACCATTCGCTGCCCTTCCACCCCCAATCGTCCAAAATGCTGCCGCGCCCGCTGCCCGATGGGGAGAACCCTAAAGCATCTGCCATAGATCCGCCGGAGGATCCCATCCCGAAGCAACGATTTCACCCGCCCGCGCCGCTCGGCATGATCCGACACCTCAGCCCTGAACAGAATGGGGATTCGATTGCGAATCCCATAGAGGAAGGCCCTCTGCTCAAGGGGTGGACGGTAGCCGGTCAGCAGCAGAGCTCCAATTCCCAGATGTCCAACCGCCCTTTCAAACCCAAGGCCCAGCTCGTGCAAAAACATCGGAGGAGAACCGGCCCTCGCCTTGTTCAGCACAACACTTTTATAGCCGGTGAGCAGATCGGTGTCCCAGGCAAAGGTGGATTGGAATTCCCGGTCTCGATAGCCCGAGACGCTGAAATCTGACCCATAGATCACCACCAGGGGGATTCCCAATTTCGCCTGCAGGAAGCGATAGACCGGCACCCGATACTGCACCGGGTGCGTCTCGACAACCACCAGTCTTTCCCCCTGTCCCTTAGACGGAATTCCCACGCCTGCCAAGGATCGCCTCGTAAACCGGTTTGAATTGCTCCTCGTAGTTCCATTCCTCCAAAATCCTTTGCCTGCCGGCCTCCGCCATTTTCTGTCTCTCCTGCGGATACTCCAGAAACCATTTGAGGGCCGCTGCGATACTTTCAGGCCCGGCCGGGTCGCACGCCAGGCCGTAACCCTCCCGGACAAACACCCTTTTCCACTCGGGCAAGTCCGAAACCAACAGGGCCAGGCCGCAGACCAGGTAATCGAACGGCTTATTGGAAGCCCCTTCCATCGCCTGTTCGTTCAGATCAGCGCTGCCCCTGGGGATCAACGCGATTCCGACGTCACACCCCCGTGCACGCTGAAACATCTCCTCTCTCGTTGAAAGGGTCCCGATGAACTCGAGCCGTTTCCCCAAACCGAGGCGATCGGCAGCGCGTCGAAATTCCTGACTGTAGGAGGGATGGCCGATGGTTGGGTAACCGATCACCCGCAAGAGGACCGATTCGGGCAGGCGCGCCATCGCCTCCAGCAAAGAGACAGGCAGGCGCGCCGGCACCAGGGAACCCAAATAAAGTAACCGAAGCCTATTTTCAGTCGTTTCCAGGGGTGCTGAAAGAACCTCCGCAAGACGGGGACAATTCCAAACACACAGAGGGGGCCTTGCTGGCCTTATCTCTTCCGCGAAACGCCTGGCCCGCTCCTGATTGGGAAGCACGCACAGTTGCGCTCTGCAGGCCAGGGCTCGTCGAGCCCGCAAGACCAGTCGGTAACTCCACGCCCGGTCGGATCCGCCTGCGCCGGGTGAATCGTGCTCATGATAGAGAACCCGCGCCCCAGGCAGATAGGAGGCCAGCCATCCGATGGGACAGGAGAAGGGGTCCGAGGCGTAGATCCATTGCGGCCTCCAGGCCAGAATCCAGCCACTCGCCCATACGCAGAAGATCAAATAGTGGATCTTTCTCCACAGTTTTCCTTGTCCATACGGAAGCCGCCTAAAACGAATGTTCCGATAGGGGGAAAAGGTCATGGCGCTGGTTCCGAAAGGCTCGGTCCCTAGGAAAAGAACCTGCGCTCCTGAATCGGAAAACAGATGGGAACTGTGCTCAAGCGGAGGATAGGCAGCAGGATTTGTGTATTGGAGATAGAGAATCTTCATGGGAGGAGGCTTTCATAGAGGCGGGCCATCTCTTCTGCAACGGCCTTCATGGTTCTCGGAAAACGGATTCCGCTCCGTAAGGAAATCATCTTCTGAGGATCCGTACTCAGGCGCTCCAGCTGCCTCCTCCAATCCTCGATGGATCCGGGCTCTATCCAGAGGCCGTTGACGCCATCCTCGATCCACTCCGTTAGCCCTCCTAATCGAGACCCCAGCACTGGGACCCCGGCGGCGAAGGCCTCGAGCACTACTTGAGGTCCGGTCTCAAACGATAGGGAAGGGACGGCCAGGAGATCATAGCCTCTCAGGCATTCGATCACGCGATCCGAGGAAATCGGCTGGGGAAAGGAAATTCTCGAATCTGCCTTTGCCAAGAATCGCAGATGTTCTTGATAAGCCGACTCCTCCTTCCCCTGCATAACGCCATAGATGCTCAGACCCACTGCCAGGGACGGATCCGCCCTTACTGCCTGGATCAAAATGTGAATCCCCTTCGTCGGATGAAACCGTCCGAAGAAGACCACGCGAAGGCGTCCGCTTGTGCCGGTGGCAACTCCATCGGACGTTCTTGTCTGTTGGGTCTGCTCGGCTATTCCGTGCCGGCAGAGGGTCACCCGACCGGAAAGGACCCCGTTTCTCAGCAATAGATCTCGCGCCCACAGGGAGGGGACGACGATGTGGTGGACCTCGCCCCACAGGGTACGCAAGGTCCTGTGCCGAAGCGTCATGAGCTGATGCATGCGCAACGCCGTCCAGGGTGCCCCGGAAAGGCCGGCCCTCCCGAGCGCCTGCCCAATCCCCGCGGGAACAAGGGCCAACCCCCTTGCGAGAAAACGGGGAACCCGAAGTCCCTGTAACGTGCAGGCGGCGCAGAGGATGGGCCTTAATCTTCCGTCGCAAGGTTCCGTTCCCCATCGCATGAGCGTTCCCCGCTGACAACTTACCGTCGGCGTGTGATAGGTGAATACGACGCGGCAACCCCTGCGCTTGGCTTGGCGGACAATTCGCAGGGAGCATGCCCGGGAGAAGGCATGCAGATGAACCACGTTTGGCTTCTCTTCCTCCAGAATCCGAGCGAACTTCTCGGCGGCAGCAGAATCCCCCTCACCGTACAATTCGGACAGATCGGACAGTTCCGGGAGAACGGCATAGCGCCTTACCTGCAGGCCATCGACCACGTAGGCCGCATCCCGTTCTCCTGGGGCGGCAATCCGGGATTCGATCCCCTGGGCGGTCAGCGCCTTCGCGAGGTTCGCCACATAGACCTCGGTGCCACCCACCGGATCCGGATAGAAACAAAAGGGGACGTGGAGGATTTTCATCCCACCATGAATCATACCCGATTCCAATGGAATAAACGCGCTCAAATTGCATCACAGGCATTCCGTGCCAGCGGTGTTATGTTAGGATAAGCTGTTGTGGCAACAGAGCATCCGCCGAGGCGGCGCTTCTTCCGCCTGCTGCAATGGCAACTGATTCGGACCGCCATCTGGCTTGTGCCTGGCAGCCGCCGGATTCAAACCCATGACCGCACCCTTTTGGAGCAGGTGATCTTTCAGGAGATATTCCTCACCGGCCGATACAGAAACATCCTGTTCGCCGGCTGCGCTTCCTATACATCGTGGTACCCTTGGATCTTCGAGTGTTTTGATTCAATCCGCTTTGAGACCATCGATCAGGACCCAGCGAACCAGCAGCATGGGTGCCGCCGGCATCACCGGGTAGGCCGCTTGGAGGAGTTGGTGAATTCTTCCAATCAGGTGGGGCCCTATGACCTGGTCATCCTCAACGGCCTGTTTGGGTTCGGCACGGATGATGCCGAAGGGATCCGCCAGGTGATCTCCGCAAGCCGTAAGGTCTTGCAGCCGGGGGGAATGCTTCTCATCGGCTTCAACGACGTGGCGGGCAATGCTCGCTTCGATCCTGACTGGATAAGCGAGCGGGATTTCAGAAGGGGGATCATCCCTGGCACAAATGAGCACGATTTTCTGGCGCAAGGAGAACACCGGCACCGGTTCGTCTCCTTCATCAGGAGGTAAAGAGGTAGATGGACCAGACACTGCTTCTGTTGCTGATAACCCTGGTATCGGGATTGGTTGGTCTAATCTACGGCTTTTACGCAGCAACGACAGGCCGGCACGGACTCCTGCGGGTGGACTACAAGTGGGCCATCGGGGTTTACTCTGGCCAAAATCCATTCAACCTCATCCCCGCACCCGGCGTAAAAAATCCTGTGCTGGAGGTCCGGCACGTGCGCGACGTGAAGGCCTGTCTAATCGCCGATCCTTTCCTGATCCGACAAGGGAACCTATGGCATCTCTTCTTCGAGGTTGTGGCTGCTGCGACGCGAAGGGGATCCATCGGGTTGGCGCAGAGCCCCGACGGTTTGCACTGGCAGTACCAAAGGATTGTTCTCTCCGAGCCGTTTCATCTGTCTTACCCCTATCTTTTCCATTGGAAGAGCTCCACCTACCTCGTCCCAGAAACAGAGTCTCAACAATCCGTCCGGCTTTATGCAGCCGAGGACTTTCCATTCCGGTGGAAGTTCGTTCAACCCCTCTTGACCGGTAGGCCGTTCCACGATCCATCCCTCTTCTTCCATCAAGGGAGTTGGTGGATGTTGGTCGGGATCGGAGCCAAGAGCGATACCCTCTGCCTCTTCCAAGCAGACGACCTGCTGGGGCCCTGGCGAGAGCACCCTCGAAGCCCCATCGTGCAGGCCAATCCCCATGGAGCCAGGCCCGGAGGACGGGTGCTGGTCGTGGGAGACCGGATCATCCGCTTTGCCCAAGAGACCTGCCCGTACTATGGCAAGGGCCTGAGGGCCTTTGAGATTATCCGGCTGACCCCCCAGGAATACCAAGAGCGGGAAATTCCTTTACCGATCTCCGACCCGAAGAAAGACCGCGGCGCATGGAACAGTTACGGGATGCATCATCTGGATATCCAGCCGACGACAGAAGGCCGATGGCTGGCCTGTGCGGATGGGCAAAAACGGGTGCTTGCGCCTTCCTTTTGGAAATAGGGGGCGATTAGCTCAGTTGGTTAGAGCACTTCCTTTACACGGAAGGGGTCGGAGGTTCGAGCCCTCCATCGCCCATTTCTTCTTCAGCTTTATTTGATCAAATCCCCATAAGCCTTGCAGGCTCGTTGTCCGTACAACTCCCAAGAATACTGCTGTGCCTTCTTCCGTGCCGCCTCTGCCATGGAGACCTGGAGGGTAGCATCCCGATAAAGATTTTCGAGGCACTGCATCACCCGTTCCGGAGAACGCGCCGGAAGTACGAACCCCTCCCGCCCGTTTTCAATCAGATCTGGACCGCCTGAATTTTCTGTGCAGACGACGGGCAGCCCAGAGGCCATCGCCTCCAGTAGGACCATGCCGAATCCATCTTCAATGGAGCAGAGGGCAAACAGGGATCCCTGGGCATAAAGCTCGGCTAAACTTGCGTGGGGGTGCGGGGGAATCCAGCGGAAGGTCCCGGCGTATCGCTTCAGGATGGGGCGAGCCTCAGGCGCCACGGTACCAATGAGGCACAATTCCGACTGAGGCAGATGCAAGCGGGTGAATGCCTCCAGCAAGTCGTGGACCCCCTTTCGAAGGCTGATCGCTCCAACGTAGATCACCCGGAAGATTCCATCCGTTTTCGGGCGAGGATGGAATTGATGGATGTCTACGCCCAGCGGGATCTGCACCATTTTTTTGGCCTCTAGCCCTTCTTCCAGGAACGTCTTCTTCGCAAAGGTCGAGGGGACCACAATGAAATCAGCCTGCTCATACTCTCGCAGCTCCCGCTCCACAATTCCCGCCTCGGGCAACTCTCCGCGCAAACCGACCCGGGCGTACTCTTCCCGCAGCAGGCGTTCTTGCACGCGGATGTGGGAGGAAACTCTCTCGATGGCCGTCACCGCCCCGAGGCGCTTTGCCTGTACCAGCGTCTTCAGCGCAAAGCTGGACCACCCGATGTATAAGTCGCAGGGCCGCAAAGAAGCCGCCGCCTGGGCATCGTACAATCGGTGAAGCTGAGCCTCGCTGAATAGGCGGAGTCCCCCAAATGGAAGAGACCGCTGGGCCCGATTGAGAAGCTCGGCGAAAATGAGGGAGGTCACCCGCTCCGGGGGCAGGCCATCGGCCGCGGCAACCCATTTCGGGTAGCCGGTCAAGAGCTGCGACAGCCAGCCGCGCTGGTGGAAGGCGCGAGCCAACCGGTACGCGTGCCAGCGTCCGCCCGTCGAGATAGCGACCCGGTTAGGCTCGCCTAACGGCATTTCAGCAATCGCTCGTAAAATCCAAGCAAGGCCTGCACATGATTTTCCATGTTGCCGGGCGGACGCACCCCTGATTGAAGCTGCTTCAGCAAATCGGGCTCGGTCGCAATTCGCTGAAGACAACGCGCAAGGGCCCGCGCATCCGCCCATGGGAAGAGCAATCCGTTCACGCCATCTTTCACAAGGGAGGGCAAGCTTCCCCAGCGGGGCCCAACCACCGGGATGCCCGCATGAAAGGCCTCCAGCGCCACCAGTGGCCCTGTTTCAAATGCAATCGATGGGACCACCACAACGTCCAGACCGGAAAAAACCTCAGCGAGATGAGCAGGTTCAAAGCTCCCTGCCAGTGCGACACGGGGATCGCGCTGAGCCAATGCCGCTACCAACGCTTGCACCTTCTTTTCCCGCTCCCCATGAGCCATCCCATAGAAGATGAACTGCAGCGGCAGCCGCTCAGGAATCTTCTGAATCGCCTGGACCAAAAGATGCGTCCCCTTCTCCGGGTGAAACCGGCCGATGCACCCTACGCGGATCACGGGAGATTCCTTGCGGGTGATCGCAGCGGGGAGCTCTACGGCGTGGGGGATCATCTGGATGCGGCTCTCCGGCACTCCGTTGCGCAGTAACATCCCGCGTGTCTGGTCGGAGAAGGCATGCCAGCCGTCCACCTGTGAAATCAACCTATTCCAAGACCGAAGCTTGAGGCGGAACTGCCGCGTCAGTGAAAAGGCGGTGCCCATCTTGAATCTTAGTTCTCTCCCTCCGCTTTCTGTATTCGGCGAAGGGACGGCGCTGTCTCCCTGCCGCTCGGCCATCAGGGCCTTCACCTTGGTCAAACCAAAACAAACGCTGCACCGGCCTACGCGGACCTGGCCATCGCAAGGGTGATTCCATGCCTGCACAAAATCGCCGCGCGCACAAAGAAGCCCCGGATGGTGGAAACTCATGGCCACCGGCAATCCCATCTGCTTGGCTGCCGTCACCAAGCTTCCCGAACAAACGGGGGAATAACCGTGCACATGCAACAGATCGTATGGGTTCCTCTTCAGCCATTCCCTCCACCAAGCGGTGAGGGCCTCCGCTTCCAGGCAGAGCAGCTCTTCCCAACGGAGGCCTTCGGTGCGGATGGAAAAAAAGTGGACGGGGATCCCCTCGTAGTTTGTTTCTCGGATCTCAAACGGTGTGGTCGGGGAGCTTGTTGCCCTCGTTGTTCCGGCGACTACGGATACCGAGTGCCCAAGCCGGCGCAGGCCTCGGGCTGCGCCGGCCACGTAAACCTCCGTCCCGCCAAAACGCTCCGGGAAGAAGCAGTAGGTCGCCCACAGCATCCTCATCCGCTTACCATCGCAGCAACGCATCTAAGGTACCACAAAAGAATCCCGGTCGCCTTCTTGCCTTGTGTTTCCACTCGGTGCCTGGTACCATTTTGATCGATTGCCTACAGGGGCCGTGGTGTAGCCTGGTCTAACACGTCAGATTGTCAATCTGAAGACCGCGGGTTCAAATCCCGTCGGCCCCGTTTATAAACTTCGAAGCTGTGGTAAAGTAACTGCTTGACCATGCAAGAGTTCCGCTGGAAAGACAGCCTCAGGTTGGTTCTGCCGCCTCTCCTAGTGGATATTTATCGGGCGGTTCTGATCCGCTCGGGTTACCGGGCGCCTCTGAGCGCATTGTTAAAGCTCCCCATTACACCCTTGGAAAAAATTTTCCCTGGCATTGGACAAGCAGAGATACAGATACCCTGTTCGCAGCTGAGTCGGGGACCGGGTGCCTTGCCGATGACAGAATACCTCTTCTTTTCTGCGATCTGCCGTTACCGGCAACCGCTCCGCGTTCTTGAGATTGGAACCTTCCGGGGCTCAAGCACGCTGGCAATGGCAGTCAATTCGCCCGATAGGACAGAGGTATTCACGCTGGACCTGGATCCTTCGCACAAAAAACCGACGAAGTACCCTCTGAACATTGGGGGGCTTGAAAACCATCCTTTCGCACCCGGGGAGCTGTTCCTGCAGACTCCCTACGCGAGAAAAATCCGCCAGCTTTACGGCGACTCCGCGTCGTTCGATTTTCAGCCGTTCTACGGCACGATGGACCTGGTCTTTATCGACGGCAACCACGGGTACGAGAACGTCCGCTCTGACAGTGAGCAGGCTTTCCGTATGCTGCGTCCCGGAGGCCTCATCCTCTGGGATGACTACTACGACGCGTTTCCTTCCGTGGTGCGCTGCCTCAACGAAATCCACGCCTCGCGGCCGCTTCTCCACATTGAGCGGAGCCGGTTGGTCCTCTATCTCTCCGCATGAGACTCTACGGTGTCTGCACCCCTTCTCACCAACCATTGCTACGGAACTGGCTGCTGCCTACCCTCCAAGATCCTTACGAACTGCGCATCCAATCGTACAACCAGATCGGCTCGGAGGAGCAGCATGTTTTCGGAACGCCCCAATTTATTCGGACGACGATGTTCAAATTGGACGTCGTGCTGAGAGCCCTTCGGGAAAACTGGGAAGATTTGTTCGTTTTCACTGACATGGACGTGCAGTTCTTTCGCCCCACCGAACTGCTGCTGCGCCGTTTGATCAATGGTTTCGACCTGCTCTTTCAACGCGATTCCCCGGAAGGGATCGCCTGCTCCGGGTTTCTACTGTGCCGGGCGACTCCGACCACTCTCCGCTTCTGGGAAAGCGTTCGGCGATACATGGAAACATTCCCCCAGAAAAACGACCAGGATGCCGTTAATGACCTGCTCCTCATCGGGCGAGTGCGCCAGCAAAGATATCCCGGGTGGCAAGTGGTGAACCGGATTCTTGACATGGACAACCCAGCCAGTTTCAAGCTTCGAACCTTGGTCCGGTTCTTATTGAAGAAAAAAAACCAGTTCGGGCTTCGTTGGAACTATCTTCCGAACACGTTCATGAGCGGAGGAACGTTGACCGGCAGACCCTGGAAACCCGGCATATCGCTGCCTGTGCCGCAAGGAATCATCCTTCACCACGCCAACTGGACTATCGGGATTGAAAACAAGATTGCACAGCTCCGCTTGGTGCGCCAAACGGTGGAGAGCCGCCGTGACAACCGAAAATAACAAAAGCCGATTTGTGGTAGGCTGTAGCAATCAGGTCGCTATGAGAGATCGGGCTGCGGGTCCGACAGGTGGAGTTCCAAAATCGTCCCGTCGGGACTGTCGCGCCTCAACCGGAGGTTCCCAACAGCGGATGCCGCTGATCCAAACGCCTGTTTCGGAGTTCGTCCTTCAGGAAACCTCTCTTAAAAGATTTTTTCGATCCATCACGCCAAAACCGCTATGGCGCCTGGGAGGAACCGCACTCCGCCGCACCGTCGGATGGCCACGCTACGCAGGGGAAACCTCCAGGGCTCGATCGCGCAGGAAACAGGAGGGTTTCTTTGAGAAATTCTGCCGCGGGAAAGGCCTGGACATCGGCTACGGTGGCGACCTCCTCTGCGGCAATTGCGTTGGCTGGGATTACGAGAAAGGCGATGCGCAATACTTAAACGGCATTGAAGATACCTCCTTCGATTTTGTCTATTCTTCCCACTGTCTGGAGCACATGGTCGACGCCCAAATCGCGCTTCGCCATTGGTGGCGGGTCCTCAAGCCGGGAGGGTACCTGATCCTGTTTGTTCCCCACCGGGACCTGTACGAGAGAAAGAAAATCCTTCCCTCCAATTGGAATCCGGACCACAAGCGTTTTTTCCTGGTTGAAAAAGACGATCCGCCAGACACGGTCGGGCTGGTCCCGATGCTTCAACAAGCGCTCCCGGATGGCGAGATCTTGTATGCGAAGGAATGTGCCTTCGGTTATCGGGTCAACCAGGACGGATATCCGATGGGGGAATACTCGATAGAAGCGGTCGTGAAGAAACCTCGCCCTGGAGAAGCCCTGCATGGGTAATAACCGCTCGCAATACCTGGCGCGGCAAAAGGCGTTCTGGAACGTCACGGACGAGAAGATCGCTACATACCAGCGCATCTACGCCGATGGGACTGGGTCGGAAATCCGCTGCCGTACGCATACCCAACAATCCCTGGCTCATATACTCGAAGGAATACACCCCCAGTCGGATTGGACCCTCTTGGAAATCGGGTGCGGAAATGGGCGCTTGATGCTCGAATTGAGCCGTCTCTTTCAGTTCCAACGCCTTATTGGCATTGACATTTCCGAGTCCATGATTTCCTTCGCGCGGAAAAATTTAGCCTACGACCCAAGGGTTGAATTATTTGTAAACAGCGGGTGCGATCTGGCTATGGTGCAGGATGATTTCGTCGATTTCGCATATGCCAATGATGTCTTCATTCATTTGTTCGACTACGACATTATCGTCGGCTATTTCCGCGAGGTTCACCGGGTTCTGAAAAGAAACGGCGTATTCCGTTTTAACATCAATCGATTTGACCCCGACACGGCGTTTGGAAACTCTCTAGGTGGCCGGTTCGCCAAATTCATGTATCGGTGTGGGCTGCGGTCTGCAGGCCGACACCGGTGGGAACCGCGTCAAGGAACGGGGTTCCATGGGAACCAGTTTATGATTCGAGAGATCCGCCACGCCCTCAAGCAGGGGTTCTTTCCCGTTGCCGAAATCCACCCGGAGGACATTTATCTCTGGTGTACCGTTCGAAAGATTCAATAATTACCGATGATAAAACGGCTTCGACGCCACATCACAGCCGCACTTAGAGGCATCTCTCCCCGGGAATTTGAAAACCCCAGGGCCCCCTGGAGGATAAGCCCCCAGGTGACAAGGCTCATTGAACAATTGCAGCCCTACACGTTGAATGACCCCATGCGGTTGTCTCTGCTCTATGGACTGGCGCGCGAAATCTGCGAAAGCAAACTGGCTGGCGACATTGTCGAGTGTGGCGTATGCAAGGGGGGTTCCGCCGCCCTCATGGCGACCGCAATAGCCCATTGTCCCAACCATCGCATTTGGCTCTACGATACATTCGAGGGAATGCCTCCCCCGGGCCCAAAGGATGCCCCGCTTGCGAAAACCGAAACAGGACGGCTTGCCGTAGGTACAGAACCCCTCCTTACGCTGTTCCATAAGATTCGGTTCCCGCAAGATCGCATGGTGCTTCGCAAGGGCCTTTTCCGTGACACCTTCAGGGAGCCGCTGCCCAGCAGGATTGCCTTATTGCATATCGATGCCGACTGGCACGATAGCGTACTTTCTGCATTACAGACGTTCTATCCTGCCGTCGTTGACGGGGGCTGGATTGTCTTGGACGATTTTGGCCACTGGGAAGGCGCGCGCAGAGCCTTTTACGATTTCTGTCGAACACAGTCCGTCGAGCCCCTGTTGGAACGGGTGGGCTACACGCAAGCCCTCTGGTGTAAGGGGAGGGAAACTAACCGAGAAACGGTGGGTGCTTATTGCTATGGCATTTACCAACCTGGAAGACAGCCTGTTTCAGATCGCCCGCCGCATTGCCCCCCAGTAGAAACGTGAAAACACCAGTTGGGGGTGACGCAGCAGCAACCGCAGGAGGCGCGGGAGTTGGCCCTCTCCCTGGGCCATAGAGCGGCTAATCTGATTCGGCAGGCTATTCCATTCCATCTGCTGCTTGAGAATGAACCTCTCCAAGGGGTGAAGGGACGGAAGGACTGCCCTGCATAAGTGTTCTGCCTCTTCCATCACCTGCGGCATGTCCTTGATCATCTTCGCCTGGGGATGGCTCAGACAGCGGGAAAGGATGGCGTCCATCGAGACGATCTTGAGTTGTCCCCGCCGAGCACACATCAGCTGAAGGTAGAGGGCCCAGTCGAAGACGTACTGCAGCTCTTCCCTCACTCCACCCACTTCACGAACGAGCGAGAGCCGAAGAAAGGCCGATGGCTGTGCGATTTCTAGGCCCTCTTGGGAGTGCCAAAGAAAATCGAGGACATTCCTCGGCGCGCGCGGTTTCCATCGCCTCAGAACACGCCGGGAAGAGGCCTCGATGGTAACGGCTTCCCCTAACAAAAAATCGGGCTGATGGAGACGCCACCTCCTGCCCACCTCCACCAGAGCCCCTGGTTGCAACTGATCATCTGAATTCAACCAGTTGAAGATTTCCCCACGGCAGCGGGTAATCCCCTTGTTGACCCCCTGTGCCTGGCCGGTGTCTTTCTCGCTGACCCAAAACGAAAGCCATTTCTCATACTTCCTTAAGATCTCCACGGAGTCGTCGGTGGATCCCCCATCGATCACAACGTACTCCAGATTGGGGTAGCCCTGCAGCAAAACCGACCGAATCGTTTCCTCGATGAATCGGCCGTAGTTGTAGTTGGTCGTCACAATGCTGATGAGCGGCCAGGGATCCCCCGTTGGAGTTTGGTCAGGGAGAGGGGTGCTTGCTTCGGTCCACGGCCAACCGCTCCTTCCGGCGGGGGCCGGTGGGATTTCCTCCAGCCGCGGGCATCTCACGAGGCCTTCCTCCGCAGCTCATATCTTCTCAGGGACAGCCAGCTCATCGCAACGTACCATCCGTAGAAAAAACTGAGGAAGATTCCCTGGGCTCCTCCCCACAACCCCCGATGGTGAAGGAGGTTAGATTTGATCCCCCGGGCTGTCTCCAAGGCCATGGCGCCCCAGGAAAACCGCTCCCCCGTCTCATAGCGGGCCTCCCCTTCCTGTGCGATGTAACGCCAATGCTTCTGAAAAAGCTGCCGGTAGGAATCCATCCAGTCGTGCCGGATGAAATTCTCCTCCGTCGGCGTGATTCGAATCACAGCCTCCTGCCCAGGCACCTCCATGCCCCGATGAACATACGGGTGCAGCCGGACGATTCCCCTCCGGATCAAGATCCTTTTCCACTTATCCTTCCCCCCCCACACCGAATGATCCAACGGCTGGCCTTTGAAGAAAAATCTCCAGGGAGCCTCCACCGCCGCCGCCATCGGGTTCCTTCGAGCCGCCTCCTGAAGTTGGGCCGCCAGACCGGGTGGAATCGCCTCATCCGGATCCAAGAGCAGCACCCAGTCGTTTTTAATCTGGGCGAGGGCAAACTGACGGACTTGCTCCACCACCGGAACCCGTGCATGGCGAATAACCTTAGCGCCAAACTGGCTGGCGATTCGGGCAGAGGCATCTCGCGATTCCAGATCCACCACGACGATCTCGTCGCAAAACACAAGACTGGCCAGACAGCGCGGCAACCAGCGCTCCTCATTGCAGACAACCACCACCGCACTGATCCTAGCGGGGGGCAGAAAGGTCTTCGTTCCGGTTCCCAAAAAGCGGTCCATCTGCCGCACATCCTCCAGGTCCTTGAGTCCTCCTCGCTTTCTTTTCATCTCACGGACGATTCGAAGGGAGGCAAATTTCATGCCGTCGTAATAAAAATGGTTCTCCGGATTGAACAGGATGTCGTCCAGACCGGTGACATGGTTGTGCATTTCCTCGTTGTGACTACTGATGTCAGGGGTGCCCGACCTCACCCCTTCATAGCCGGATTGAAGGAAATCCAGATCGTGGACGTCGCGAATACCGTAGACAGCAAGGATGGCGCTGCTGTCCAGACAGAAGCGCTCCGAATCGGCTCCAATTCGTCCTAACCATTCTTTGTACATAGTGAAAAGTCGCTCGAAGGTGGGGTGGTGCTGGGGACGGGCCGAGTTAAAGAAATGGATGCTGTTTTCATTGAGAAGCGCCCTCGCCAGTCGGAGGGTTCCTTCGTGCGTATCGTTCACATGGACGGCGTCGTTCCCAATGCCGAAAAGGTGTCGAACCCTTTCCTTCATTTCCCGGAGACGCCCTGGTTGGTCCGACTGAAGGACAAAAATCCGCAGAGGACCCTCCTTCTGAAAGCAGGCCTCCATCTTGCTGCGAGCCCCCGCGAAGCTGTTCTCCCATCCTCCCAACCATTTCTCGCTGGCGTAAATCAGGCGGATCAAAAGCACGGGGCCCTCATTCTTCAGGGGTATATCCTTGCGGTAATAGATGCGGCAGTACTCCCGTAGAATCTCCTCGATCTCCTCGTCCCGCCCGGATGCAGATGGGAAAACGATCGCCAAGAAACTGTCCTCCCGCAAACGGCAGTATTCCAGTGCCATGGCGTCGCTCCATTTCGTCTGCAGACCTCTTCGGCCAAAAATGGCGTAGTCGAAATTCTGGTATTTCATATCCACCGAAAGACACGGAACATCCCGATCATAAAGGAGGCAGGCTGCCACCCGGTGAGACCCATCGATGACCACGTTGTCCCGGTCGATCGGAACCCACGAGAGATCTTCTCGGGCCCCTTCCTGCCGGACAGAGTCCAGGATTTGGTCGAATGCCTGCAGGAAAGCGGACAGCCCTATTTTTCCAGAGCTGTCCCCCTCCACGAACTCGTTGAATGCCTGCAGGTGCGCCGCGTAGAGCTGTCTGCCCCAGTCACTCTGTATTCGCAGGTGCCGATGCTTGGCATAGATGTATTTCGCCATCAGATCAAACCGCCTCTCGCTGAGCAAGGACCGCGGGTCCAGGGTAAGGTACCGCAGGCGACACGGACGCGCGAGAAGGGGTACCAAGGTGGGATTCAGCTTCGAAGCAGCTTCGGCGGCGGTCACTTCTCGGGGCTGGCCAGGTTCCCGAAGAACCATGGACTGGCCCCCTTTCTCCATAAAAAGGTCTTGCCCGTTATCCAAAAAGAGGGCATTCCCCTGGCTCTTCAGAAACGCGAGAATGGCCGCGCGGTCCTGTCCGTACTCCACCACCAGCATCTGCGGCGCAAACCGGGAGAAGTCCAGACTTTGAAGAACAGCCAGGTTAAACCCCTCCGTGTCGATGGAAATCAGATCGACATCCTTCACCCCCTGCTCTTCCAGAAGCTGGGTTAAATTCCAAACAGGCACCCTTTCCTTCCGCCAGCGGGGAGCATAGGATTTCCATCGATCTTTCTCGCTTTCCACGAACGTTGCAACGTCGCTGCCCCACTCCGGCAGATGTGGATAGGAGGAAACGTGTATGTCTGCTTCGCCGGTCACCGGACCGATGGCGCCATGAACGCACCGAACCGGAAAACCGCGGTAGGACCGCTGGAGCTTCTTGAAATTCGAACGGACCGGCTCGATTGAAATCCCCGCCCAACCATGCCGTTCCGCCAGGCGCCGCACGTTGCTGTAATGAACACCGTCGAACGCCCCCACCTCGACGAAGAACCTGCAACGCGGCGGATGGCTTCTGAAGTAGCCCTCGATGACCTCGTCCTGACCGGATTGAGCGTAAAACCCCCGCATCTGCTTGGGAAACTCACGAGCAAACCAGAATTCCGGCTGGAGAATCATCACGGCGGCACAGGCCCTCTCGGCCAGGGAATTCCAGCCGAGCCTGTGGAACAACTTCGCCGCCAACCAAAGGAGCCGCCACAATCCCAGAAAATTCAGGAAGCGGCTCCTCCTCAGGAGCCCTTTCAATATCCGACGCAAGCGGGGCTTCACACCCAATCTCTCCCCTGAAGACAGCGGCTTAATTCCACGGCCTTCGCCCAACGCGCAGACTGTGGGCCGCACATCCTTCCCAAGGTGAGAAGGACCCTCACAACACGCTGGGCTGCCTCGCCCGCATACGGAAGAAAGGCCTTCTTCAATCTAAGTCTCCCTATCCGATGCCGCTCCGGGTGCCCCAGCGCGTGACGGCACTTCTCCGCCAGTCCTTCCAAGTCGGTAAAAGAATCCGCACCCTCTCGATACATCTGGTGCACCTGAGGGTCGAAGAAGGAAAATTGCGGATTGTCGAAAAATAGAATGGGACGGTCGAGGAGGGTGAATTCTATCAGGATGGAGCTGTGATCGGCCATCAGCAGGTCGGCCGCATTGAGATAGGGCATCTCGTTCTCATCCTGCAGAACTCGGAAGTGTGGATGCCGTCTCTGCAAAGACTCCAGTTCTTCTAGCGCAAGTGACTGGGTCGGCGAATCCTCCGCATGAATCCTTATCCAGAATCCCTCATGGGCAATCTGAATGACATTGTACTCACTCGCCTCTCGTAGTAACCGATGGGCAACCTCTGCCCCCCAAGCCCCCAAGAGGGACTGGGGACACCAGTGGCTGCTGATCAGAATCGTTTTGCGGTTCGTCGGGAGCCCAAGGTTACTCAAGGTTTGCTCTCTGGAGAATCTCCCCTGGATCAGCGCATCCCCCTTGGGGAACCCCACAGGGAAGAAAAGGCGGGATCCATCAGCAAACAGCGGTGGCGCCGCATTTCGTAAATAGGACAGCTCAGCCTCCGAGAAACCGAAATAGAGCCGGAATTGGGGACTTGCGGCCCTTTTAATCGAGTCTGTTTCGATACCAAAGCCGGTGCCATGATTCAAGAATGTGTGGGTCGAATCCCGAAGGAACCATTTATCGCACAGGTGTGGATAAATAACGTAATGCCACTTGGATAAACTGGCCCAGACCCTACTCACTCCGTACTTCTTCCAAACCGCGTTGAATTCTGCCGTGGGGGGCATCCTTCCACCGACCGTCATCAGAAGACCGATCTGGACGGCTGGCTCCTGCTTGAGTGCCTCGATTACAGGGAGAGCGCTGTAGAAACCATTTGGCGTACTGAGCACAAATAGGATACGGAGCGGACCGATTCTCTCGTAGAGGGCATCATCGATTCGACGCAGGAGGGCGCCAATCCGGCTGTCCCGGAGGCCCTTCAGGCGTTTGACGAACCGTTTGGATATCTCCACAGGCTTTAGTTTACCAGAAGAAATCAAACCTGCTAAAATAAGCGTCGTGGTTTCCCCTGAAAGGTTCCGCCACTCTAAGAGGCGCTTGTCCGTTTACCCCGGGTATCGTGTCGAATGCTGAAACGGGCCTTAATCACGGGAATCACGGGGCAGGACGGCTCTTATCTGGCTGAGTTTCTCCTGCAGAAGGGGTACGAGGTTCACGGGGTCATCCGCCGTTCCAGCTCCTTCAACACCGGACGAATTGACCATCTCTATCAGGATCCCCATGAGCAGGATCCAAAACTGCGGCTCTATTATGGGGACTTGAACGACGCGAGCTCCTTAAACCGAATCTTGAGAGAGGCTCAGCCAGATGAGGTCTATAATCTGGCTGCTCAAAGTCACGTTCGGGTCAGTTTTGATGCACCCGAATATACTGCTGAGATTAACGCCATCGGGTCCCTACGCCTTCTCGAGGCCATCCGAGATGCTAAGCTTCGGCCCAAGTTTTATCAGGCCTCATCCAGTGAGTTGTTTGGCAACACAACGGAGGTTCCGCAGCACGAGACCACCTCCTTTTCTCCTCGGAGCCCCTACGCCTGCGCGAAACTTTACGCCTTCTACATCACCCGAAACTACCGAGAGGCTTATGGACTTTCTGCCTCCAATGGGATCCTCTTTAACCACGAATCTCCACGAAGGGGGGAAACCTTCGTGACCCGTAAGATCACCCGGGCCGCTACACGAATCAAGCTGGGACTTCAAGAGCATCTCTACCTCGGCAACCTAGAAGCCAGACGGGACTGGGGCTATGCCCCCGAATACGTCGAGGCGATGTGGCTGATCCTTCAGCACGAGAAACCCGATGATTATGTAATCGCTACGGGTGAGTCGCATTCCGTGAGGGAATTCTTAGAGGAAGCGTTTGGGCTTCTAAGCTTGGATTGGAGGAGGCACGTTCAGGCCGATCCCCGCTACCATAGACCGACTGAAGCGGATCACCTCCTTGGCGATGCCTCCAAGGCCAGAAAGATTCTTGGATGGCAGCCTAAGGTCAAATTCAAAGACCTGGTCCGGTTGATGACCGAGGCCGATCTGGATCTGGCGAAAAGGGAGGCGCGCGCCGTGGGACTGGAAACAGCCTGAAGGGGATGGAATACTGGGAGGAAAAACGCGTTCTGGTCACAGGCGGGGGCGGGTTCCTAGGGTCTTATGTGGTAGAACAACTGCGGCAAAAGGGCTGCCGAGAGATCTTTGTCCCCAGGAGCCGAGATTGTAACTTGGTAGAGGCCGCGCATATTCGCCGGCTTCTTGACGATACCCACCCTCATCTTGTGATCCACTTGGCCGGCCGAGTCGGCGGCATTGGCGCTAATCAGGCTAACCCAGCCACGTTTTTTTATGAAAACCTCATGATGGGGGTACAGCTGATGGAAGAAGCTCGAAAAAAGGAGGTCAAGAAGTTTGTGGCCGTTGGGACGATCTGCGCTTATCCAAAACATACCCCTGTTCCGTTTCGAGAGAAAGATCTCTGGAACGGCTATCCCGAAGAAACAAACGCCCCCTACGGATTGGCCAAGAAGATGCTGCTTGTGCAGGCTCAAGCATATCGGCAACAGTATGGGTTTAATACCATTTATCTTTTACCGGTGAACCTGTACGGCCCGAAAGACAAGTTCGATTGGGAGACCTCCCATGTGATTCCTGCTCTCATCCGAAAATGTGTAGAGGCAAAGGAAGCGGGGGAGGAAAACCTCGTCGTTTGGGGAGATGGAACTCCCACTCGTGAGTTTCTTTATGTGGAGGAAGCTGCTGAGGCTATTCTGCTCGCTTGCGAGCGATACGATGGCGCCGAGCCTGTGAACGTGGGCTCAGGGGCAGAGATTAGCATCCAGGAGTTGACTCAAAAGATCGTCCGATTGACCGGATTCCAGGGGAAAATCATCTGGGACACCACAAAACCTAACGGTCAACCTCGTCGTTCACTCGATACCTCTCGGGCCAAGGAGTTCTTTGGGTTTCAGGCCAAGATGCCTTTTGAAGAAGGACTCCAACGCACGATCGAGTGGTATCTGGCCACAAGGTGACCCTGGAACTTTTTCCAGAGGGTTTTACACATTTGGGGAACTTGAATGGCAGACGAAAGAGAATTTGATCTCTCCGATGAGGGGCAGGCCCCGCACCACATCGTCCAGATAGATAAAGAGGGGCTGATGCGGGTCTTAAGGACCCGGGACCTCTTTGCCCTCGGGTTCAGCGACGTCGGCTCCTCCATCTATTACGCCCTGGGGGTCACCACCCTCTACGCCCTGGGAGCAACCCCTCTTGCCCTGGCCCTGGCCGGCATCGCCTTCTTCTGCACCACCCTGACCTACGCCGAGATGGCCTCCGCTCTGCCGGAGGCCGGCGGTTCTGCCAGCTTCGCACGGCATGCCTTCAACGATCTAGTTTCCTTCATTGCCGGCTGGGCCCTTCTCCTGGATTACATCGTGACGATCGCGATCTCCGCCTTCACCGTGGGCCCATACCTGGCTTATTTCTTCCCGCCCTTAAAGCTGGCCTTCGCAAATATCCCCTTCAGCCTGATGGTGCTGGGAGTGCTTCTCACCCTCAACATCATCGGGATCAAGGAGTCCACCCGTATTTCGCTGCTCCTGTGCCTCTTTGCCATTGCCACCCAGTTGACGATCATCGTCATCGGCGCGCTGTTCCTGCTTAATCTGCCTTACCTAGCACACCACATGCGAATCGGGGTATTGGGAATGGATTGGTCCCCGACGTGGCCTCAGTTCTGGAAGGGGGTCTCGATGGCCATGGTGGCCTACATCGGGATTGAGTCCATCGCCCAGTTGGGGGGGGAGGCGCGTCGGCCTGGTCGAACAGTTCCTCGCGCAATGCTGCTGACGATGGCAACCCTGTTCGTGATGTACTTTGGAATCTCGACCATCGCCCTCTCTGCCATCCATCCGAAGATTCTTTCCACCCAGTATCTGGCGGATCCGCTGGCTGGAATCGCCGCCGCCTTGCCGGTGGGAAGTCGATTCCTAGCGCCGTGGGTTGGGATTTTGGGAGCCACCATCCTGTTCGTGGCGGCCAACGCCGGATTGATCGGCGCCTCCCGGATGACCTTCGCCATGGGGGAATACTATCAGGTCCCAAGGGTCTTCTACCGGCTCCATCCCAAGTTCAGGACGCCGTATGTTTCCCTAGCGATGTTCGCCGGGCTGGCGGCCATCGTGATCCTGGTCGCCAAGCAGCTGACCTTTATCGCCGATCTTTACAATTTCGGCGCGATGCTGGCCTTCAGCCTGGCCCATCTTTCCCTGTTGGGTTTGCGGGTACGCCAGCCGAATCTTGAGCGGCCGTTCAAGATCCCCTTCAACATTAGGTTCGGCCGAAGCAAGCTGCCGATCACCGCCATCATCGGTTTGCTGTCCACCATCGCCGTCTGGATCGACGTCGTGATCAGCAAGCCGGCCGGCCGGAATCTCGGCTTCGTCTGGATGGGGGTCGGCCTGATCTGCTATCTCGCCTACCGCAAGAAACAGCGGATCTCTGCCACCGGCCGCGTGGAGATCGAACGGGTCAAGATGCCGGAGTTTGAGGCGCTGAAAACCCGAAGAATCCTGGTGCCTACTCTCGGGGGGACCTATACGGAGAACCTGCAGATGGCCTGCGAATTGGCCAAGACCCGCGGGGCGGATGTTACCGCTTTGTACGTGATCGAAATCCCCGCCACCCTTCCGCTCGATACCTTTTTGCCGGACCGGCTGGCCGACGCGGACGTGGCCTTGAAAAGGGCTCAGGCCATCGGACGAGAGTTTGAAGTGGCGGTAGCCACCAACCTCCTGCAGGCTCGATCGGCAGGGCAGGCGATTGTGGACCTGGCCAAGGAGAAAAAGTACGACGCGATCATTATGGGAACCTCTTACCGTCGCGGCGCCTCCGCCTGGCTCGGGGCCACGACGGAGTACGTCATCCGCAACGCCCCCTGCCGGGTCCTGATCTGCAAAGCCGCCACGAAGTGATACAATAGCGCATCCTGCCGAGGTAGCTCAGTGGTAGAGCGCGGCTCTGAAAAAGCCGGCGTGGGCAGTTCGATTCTGCCCCTCGGCACAACACCTTCTGAAAGTCCATGGTCCGAATCCTGTTTCTTTGTGTTGAAAACGCGGGGCGATCGAAGATGGCGGAGGCCTTTGCTCGACGGCTCGCTCCCTCTGGAATCGAGGTGTTCAGTGCGGGCTCACGCCCCGCCCAGCAAATACATCCTGCTGTTCTGGCGGCGATGCGGGAGGTTGGCATCGAGTTGGGGGACCAAATTCCGAAGGGATTGGAATCTCTTCCCGCGGAGCAGTTCGATGCCGTTGTGGAGATGGGTTGTGGCGATGCCTGCCCAACCCAGGGTGGCAAGCGCATGATCTCCTGGGATATTCCCAACCCCAAGGATCAGTCCCTGGAGGTCGTCCGCCAAATTCGAAATCAGATCGAAGAGAAGGTCCGGGATTTGCTATCGAAACTCCCATTCCACCAGTCGTAGGAAATCCTCTGCCGAGGCGGTTTCGCCTGCTCCCAACGATT
Source organism: Candidatus Omnitrophota bacterium (assembly GCA_023248095.1). Taxonomy (GTDB): domain Bacteria; phylum Omnitrophota; class Gorgyraeia; order 1-14-0-20-64-10; family 1-14-0-20-64-10; genus JAHFFF01. The sequence continues at coordinate 38,802 of JAHFFF010000002.1, forward strand.
CTCTGCGCCATTATCCTCTCGCTCGGCCTCGCCTTGGTGGCCCTCACCTCCCTGCGAGTATCCCCCGTGTACGGAGTCGCCTCCCCCGCCCGTTCTCTTGCGCTGGTCGCCGGCCGGACCATGGAGCTACGCCAGGCCTGCCGGCAGATTCCAGCGTGGGAACGCCGGTTCTATCAGATCTACGACTCCACCGTCGGAAGCGCTGAAGAGATCTCCGACCTTGTGGCTTGGCATCGAGAACTCGCTCCTCTCGTCCGAGACCCAATCACCGTCGCCCATCTAGGGATCCTCGAGGGGGAGACGGCCCAACTCGACCTGCTGCGGGGACAAGCCAACCGGTGGAGCGCCCAAGCTCCGGAACCTCTGCGCAGTTTGTCCTTCCTTCTCCAAAACGCCTACCTAGGCGTTCCGCTCTCCGATCAACCTGAAAGAGTCCTGGCCTTTGTGAAAGAAACCCTGCCGCCTGGCTGGTTCCAAAACCGATTGGAGGAGAGGCTTGCCCGGAACCTGAGCGATCTGAAAAGCGTCTCGGCCATTCAGCGCAGCGAAGCGGATCGTTCCCGGCATCTGCTCTGGCGATACCGGTTCATGACCGGCTTGGATCTGGCCATCCTATTCGCGTTCGCAGGGGCGCTGCTGCCCTTCATCCGACGCCCTGCCAGCTCCTGGAGATTCAGCACCGCTTCAGTCCCGCCCCGCTGGGACGGGACTGTGGGCATCACCGTCCTGATTCGAGGATTCGCCTTAGGAATCCTTTTAGGCTTCGTTCCCGGATTGATCGTGAAGGGATCCGACGCCGTCGTGAACCTGATCGCCTATCTCCTGTGGAGCCTGCCCATCTTGTTCCTGGCGAAGCGCCATCTTTTCAACCCAGACCGCCTTCGTCTGCGCGACGAGTTGGGGATGACCGTTCCCCCCACAGCTTGGAAGAAGCTGGCGCTGATCATCGTCATCGGCCTGGGAATCGATTCGCTCGGAAGCTGGTTGATAGGAAGAACCGGCGTTCTTCTGCACTTGCCCAACCATTGGGCGGAGAGTTTTGAACCGGATCTGGCGTGGGGTAATCGGTGGACCGTAGGGGTTAGTCTTTTCGGAATGATCTTGTTGGGTCCTTGGATTGAGGAGCTGGTTTTTCGCGGACTTATCTATGGGACCTTGCGGAAACGATTTCTCTGGATTCCGGCGGCTCTCCTGAGCGCGGCACTCTTTTCATTCGTGCACGGCTATGGTCTGTTGGGATTCGTGTCGGTTCTTTGGAGCGGGGTGGTTTACGCCTGGATCTACGAAAAAAGCGGAAGCCTTGTGCCCGGATTCGCGGTGCACGCGCTCGGGAATCTTTTGTTCTCGCTCAACCTCATCGTGATGTACCGGCTGCCTTAAGGACGCTCGACGTGCGGATCGGTAGACAGCCCCCGGCTGCCCGGCCTGC
>JAHFFF010000057.1 GCA_023248095.1 Candidatus Omnitrophota bacterium
AGCACCAAACCTTGGGCTCTTCGCCTTTCAGAAAGGCGCGCGCCTTGAGGTATCGATTGAATCGGGCCTGATAGATGGACAGGATGGGAGCCAGTCCCATGGAGACGGATGGAAACTGCCAGAACTCCGGCATGAGATACGGATGAGGATAGGAGGAAAGCCCTCCCCCCTCCGCCAATTCCTGGCGGAAATGGTGAAGCTGTTTCGCGTCGAGCCTTCTCTCCAGGTAGGCCCTCGCGTAATTACCCGGCGAGGCGTGCCCCTGGAAGAAGACCATGTCTGCAGGCCGGTCAGCTGTTCCACCGCGGAAGAAATGGTTGAAGCCCACCTCGTAAAGGGTGGCACAGGAGGCGTAGGTGGAGATGTGTCCTCCGATGCCGTCGTGGATGCGGTTGGCCTTGACCACCATCGCCATGGCGTTCCACCGGATGTAGCTTTTGATCTGACGCTCGATCTCCCGATCGCCGGGATAGGGAGGCTCCCTTTCAGGGGGAATGGTGTTGACGTAGGGCGTGTTCAGCATGAACGGAACCTCCCTATTCAAGGAAAGCCTCTCTTGGGTCTGAGTCATCTATAATAGAAGCCATCCCAATGATCATAATCGATTGGAGTTTCCCCACGGCCGAGGAGAACCTCGCCTGCGATGAAGCGCTGCTTGACCTCTGTGAGGAAGGAGAAAGCCCAGAGATTCTCCGTTTTTGGGAACCGCGTCAACATTTTGTTGTTCTTGGTTTCTCCAACCGCCATCGTGAAGAGGCCAATCTCTCCGCCTGCCGCGAACTCGGCGTCCCCATTCTTCGACGCTGCAGCGGCGGCGGCACCGTGCTACAAGGCCCCGGCTGCCTGAACTTTGCCCTGCTCTTAAAGATCGAAACCCCAGGCCCGCTGGACAACATCGCCGCGACCAATCGGTTCATCCTGAATCGCCATCGGCAGCTCCTGCAACAACTGTTGGGCAGCCCGATCAGCCTGCAGGGTGCAACCGACTTAACGCTCGACGACCTCAAATTTTCCGGGAATTCACAACGGCGCCGCCGGCATTGGCTACTCTTCCACGGAACCTTTTTACTGAATCTCAAGCTCGCACTCTTGGAAGAGCTCCTGCCGCTGCCCCACCGCCAGCCGACCTACCGAAAAGGCCGGCCCCACCACCGATTCGTCACCAATCTCCCGCTGGGGGCAACTCGCCTAAAAGATGCCCTTGGGCAACTCTGGAACGCCGCCGAGCCCTGCCCTACCATTCCCATAGATCGGATTCAAGAGCTCGTTGCGACCCGTTACTCCAAGCAGGAATGGAACTTCCGCTACTAGGTTTCCCCGTCGGCGGGCAATTGGTCTATTTTACCTCGGACCTGCTTCGCCACAAAGCGGGATATGCTGAAAGCCGATAGATCCATGGAGCTGGTTCCGCTGAAGATCAAGTCCGCGATGATCCGGCCCGTCAAAGGGGCCAAAAGGATTCCGTTCCGGAAATGGCCGGCCGCCACCAGGTAGCCCTCCAGCGGCGTCGGTCCCAAGATAGGCAGATGGTCCGGCGTGTCAGGCCTTAAGCCCGCCCATGCCGACTCTCCCTTGATGGACCCGACGCTTGGAACAATCTCGCACGCCCCTTCCCGGATTGTTCGGGTGGCCTGCTCCGTCACGCTCTTGTCGAACCCGACATACTCCACCGTCGTTCCCGCAATGAGGGAGCCTTGTGAGCGCTGGACCAGGTAGGCGCGAGGGGACCGAACGACCCGCTGGACCAGGGGAAATTCCATCGAGAATTGCAGGATCTGGCCTCGCGCCGGAATAGCCGGAACCGGAATGGGCAGCGACCGATCGAAACCGGCCCAGGGCCCGGCGCAGTTGACAACCCAATCGGCATAGATCTTTCCATCAGAGAACTCCACGCCGATGACTCGATTCTTTTCCACCAAGAACCGGTCGGCGGGTGTCGAGAGGAGAGACCGCACCCCCCTCTGTTCTACGGCCTGGCCGTATGCCCGGATCAATCGCCTCGGATCGAGCTGAGCGGCCTGAGAACAGTACAGCCCCCCACGGACCTTGTCGCTCACGGCCGGCTCCATCTTCCGCACCTGAGCTGCTTTGAGGCGCTCCACCTGAAGGCCGGCTGCCTGTTGCCATTGTAAATCATGGGTGAGCTTCTCCTCATCCGCCTCCGTAAGGGCGAGCGTCAGCATTCCCGGGACCCGATAGTCCAGGTCGATCTTCGTCATCTCCTGAAGCCGTGCCACTGTTTCGGGAATGAGCGTGTATCCTGCAAGGAGCAGATTCAAAAGCGAACCTGGGCCCTCCAACGACTCTGCCTGGGGCGTGAGTATTCCGGCCGCTGCAGAGGAGGCCTCGTTGCCGATCCTGGAGTTCCTCTCCAAGATCTGGACCTCGATCCCCCCGCGCCGGGCCAATTCCTCCGCCAATGCCAAACCAATGATGCCGCCTCCGATGATTGCGACACGCTTCATGAGGATTCTCCGTCAGCCGACAGCAGTTTCGCGACCCCGTCGTCTCCAGTCCGCTTGCAGAAATCGTTGAAGGATTCTCCCGGCTTGCGGCCCTGTTTGTAACCCAAGATCAGATTCTCCAGCCGGAACTTGACTTCCGTGGCCGGGATCTTGCGCAGCACGAAATGATTGAACGACCGATCCCGCCCCAATTGCCCGCCCACAGCCACATCGTAAGACTCCACCGCTTGCTCACCCAGTTTTACCTTGGAGCCTTGGAGGCCGATGTGTGCGATGGGAGACTGCGCGCAGGTGTTGGGGCAGCCGGTCACATGGATCCGCAGCGGCTCCTCCAGAGGAACTCGCCGTTCCAGATGGGTGACGATCTCCCTCGCCCTGGCCTTTGTTTCAGTCACAGCCAGCTTGCAAAATTCAATTCCGGTACAGGTCAAGACCCCGCGATGCACCCCCGATACGTTCACCTTGAGATCCACCGCCTCCAACCCTTCGAGCACTTGGGCCACCCGATCCTTCGGCAGGTTCAGGATCAATAGGTTCTGCCGCGCCGTCAAACGGATCGTGCCGTCCCCATATCGTTCCGCCAGGTCCGCGGCCTTGCGCATCTGGCCCCCTGTGATCCGCCCGATCAAGACGGGGACACCGATGTAAAACAGTCCGGCCTGCCTCTGTTCGTGGACACCCACGTGATCCTTGTAGTTGTCCGGCGGATCCTCGAAGACTCCGGCCTCCTCCAACGAAAATTCAAGCTTCTCCTGCAGCACCCGGCGAAACCTCTCCACACCCCAATCGGCAATGAGGAATTTGAGGCGTGCACGGGAGCGAGCCTTACGGTACTCCGAGGCCGCTCGGTAGATTTCGGTAATCCCTCGCAGTGCAGAAACCACCTGCTCCGGCCGAAGGAAAACATTCAGACGTTGGCCGAAATACCATTTCGTGGAAAGCCCCCCTCCCACCCGCAGGTCAAACCCTCCCTCTCGCGCCCCTTCATGCTGTCGTTCCATCCCCACGAAGCTGACGCAGTGGATCTCCGGTTGCTGGCATTGATCCCGGCAAGCGGCGATGGCAACCTTGTATTTCCGAGGCAGGTTAGCAAACTCCGGGTTGCCCAGAAAGAACCGGCTGGCCTCTTGCAGAATCGGCGTAGCGTCAAAATACTCACGAGCATCCACTCCCGCCACCGGACAGCCCACGATGTTGCGCAGGATGTCCCCGCAGGCTCCCAGCGTTGAAATGCCCACCGCCTCCAACTGCTTCAGAATTTCCGGGATGGCCTGGGTTTGAACCCAATGGAGCTGGAAATTTTGCCGTGTTGTGATATCGGCGAAATCCCGATTCCTGTCCGTCACAATCTTGGCAATCACCTTCAGCTGAACGGAATTGAGGCAACCTCCGGGGATTTTCAGCCGGAGCATAAAGTGGTCGGGCTCATTCCGATGCGTGTAGAGCCCGTACCATTTGGCGAGGAATTTGTCCTCTTCAGAGAGAGGGGTGAAACCTTCCTGAGCGGCTGCCTCCAGCTTCTCGCGGATGAGAAACGGATTCCCGACCTGGGACTTAATCTCCTCCGCGGAGGCCGCCATCGCTCAGCGCGCGGCCCTCCTAGACAAGCTTGTTGCCAGGCTTGAGGGGGGGGTCGTTACTGGGCCGAGGGGTGACCTTCGGATTCCCCTTAAAGGCAGGGTATAGTTCTTTGTTGATCTTGGCATATTCCTGATCGAAGTCCTCCGATTCGACGATCGCGCCCACAGGGCAAACCGGCAGGCAGGCCCCACAGGTGATGCATATGTCGGGGTCGATCACCATGAACTTCTCCCCCTTGTAATCGCCGGGGTAAATGCAGTCGACGGGACAGACCTCTACGCATTGCGCGTATTGCTCTCCCAAGCACTTCCCTACAATGACATAGGACATGGAAACCTCCTGAATAGGTTTATGAAAAACTTACAACTCAATCTCAATGTCGGATCCGTTCACTCGGACCTTATAAGCCGTGACGCCCTCATCCGCCGGTGGATTACAGACCGCCCCGGTCTTGACGTTGAAGCGGGCGCCATGCCACGGGCACTCAACCTCCTCCCCTTCCAACATGCCCTCTCCTAAAGGCCCTCCTGCATGGGTGCAGGTGTTGTCGATCGCACAGAAGGATCCGTTGAGGTTGAACAGGGCGATCTCCCGCCCCTGAACCGCTACGACCTTACCTTGACCCGGTGGCAGATCGGAAACCGACGCTATCTTCATGTATTCACTCATGGCGATCCCTCCTACTATCCTAAAAACTCACTTTTTTGTCAACTCGAGCCGACCTGCACCCATCGGGTGGTCAGCTGCGGTTTGGGCTGAAGCCAGAGTTGCGTAGTCACCAGAAAGGTTCCGAAAACGAGTAGGGCAGCCAGAAGATTGCCCCAAAATCCTGCGATGAGAACACAGGAAGCAGCACCCAGGATGTTGGCCAATGAAACCGGCAGCAGGACCTTCCAGGCAAATCCCATCAGCTGATCGATCCGGAAGCGGGGGAATGTCCCTCGGATCCAGATCATCACGAAGATGAGGAGGAACGTTTTCAGGCTCATCCAGAGCCAGTCGGGCAAAAGCGGCCCCATCCATCCTCCCAGAAAGAGGACGGAGATGAGCCCCGACATCGCAAGGGTGCTCAGGAACTCCGCCATGTAGAAGAGGGCGAATTTCATGCCGCTGTATTCCGTGTGGAAGCCAGCGACGATCTCCGATTCCGCCTCCGGCAGATCGAACGGGGTCCGGTTCACCTCCGCCAGCCCCGCGGTGAGGAGTAGGAAGAAGCCCGTGAAACCCCACGGGGTCAGGATGAACCACCGTCCCTGCTGGGCCCGGACAATCTCCACGAGGTTCAAGGAGCCGGCGATCATGGGGACAACGACCAAGCTAAGCACCAACGGAACCTCGTAGGCGATGAGCTGCGCAGCGGTTCGGGCCGCTCCCAGCAAAGAGAATTTGTTGCGCGAACCCCAGCCGGCCATGAAGATCGCCAAGGTGCCCAACGAACCGATCGCCACGAAGAATAAAAGCCCCGTAGTTAAGGAAGCGGCCACTAACCGGGGACCGAACGGAAGAACCGTGAAGAGGAAGAGGGCCGGAACCACAATAATGACCGGCGCGAGGAAGTGACAGATGGGATCGGCCCCGGCCGGAACCACATCCTCCTTCGTCAGCATCTTGATGCCGTCGGCAATCGGCTGCAGCAACCCATACAAGCCCACGCGATTGGGACCCACCCGATCCTGGATTCGGGCAATCACCTTGCGCTCCAACCAGGTGAGGTACATCATACCCACCGGCGCCAATGCCAGGATAATCCCTATCGGGATCACCAAACGGATCAAGGTATTGATCCACTCAGGCAGAATCATTCCCATTCCAGTGCTCCCTCCTGCCAGGCATAGATCAATCCCAATGCCAGGATACCGACAAAGGCACCGATGGCAATCAGGCCGGGAATTCCAGCCGCCCGAAAGATCACCGCCCATGGGAACAAGAACAGCGCCTCCACATCGAACACAACGAATAGGATGGCGAAAAGGTAATACTGCATCCGGAACTGGACCCAGGCGTCTCCCTCCACCTCCATGCCGCATTCGTACGGTTTGAGCTTCTCCTGGCCCGGCCTCTTCGGGGCGACGAACCGGGCCAGCACCACCGGCAGCAGCGGCACCACCAGCGCAGCCAGACCGAACAACCCGAGGAACAAATAGATCACCCTATCGCTCATGCCGGTGGCGCCTCCTTCTTCGCAGCGGCAGCTGTTGCTGCTTTCTTATCCGCTTCAGCTTTTCGACGCACCTGTTCCTCTCCCCAAGCCTTGGGATGCGTTTCGGCATAATATTCCGTTGAAACGTGGAGTTTGTTGATATCGAAGATGTGGGAAACGTGCCGTTCCTCCGCCCCAAGTTCAAAGTTGTGGTCCATCTTGATGGCGTCGAATGGGCAATACTCCGCGCAGAAGCCGCAGTTCATGCAGACATCGGCATCGATAAAGAACTCGGAAGCCTTGGCAACCGGCTTGGCAGTAGCGGGGTCCTTCCCCTGTACAATCCAAATGCATTGCGGTGGGCAAACCTTGGCGCAGATCCCGCAGGCGGTGCATCGTTCCGTCTCCTGCTTCCACTGTTCTCCCTTCTTGCCGTCGAAGATGAGGACCGGCAGGACCCGGAACCGCTCCGGTACCCTCAGCCGTTCATCTGGATACTGGACCGTGAAAACCCCTTTGTCGGCCGGATGCTGTCGCACCTGGCCCCGCATGCGATTCCTGAATGTCCTCCGGAATCCAATCGTGTAGCTGTTGATAAAATGCCCCAGCGTGATGGTCAACCCTCTGAGCAATTCCAAACCGTAGATCCTCATCGGTCCGTTTCCCCGAGGACGATGTCGATGGAGCCGAGGATCGCCACGACGTCAGCCACCATGTGGCCTTTGCACATGAGCTCCAGCGCAGTCAGGTTGATAAAGGAAGGTGCCCGAACGTGGTACCGGTAGGGATGATCGGTTCCATCGCTGACAACGTAGAATCCCAATTCCCCTTTGGGATTCTCCACCCGCCCGTAAGACTCTCCCGCCGGCACCCGGATGTTCCAAAGTTTCTTGCCTGCTTGGATCTCTCCACCCGGCAATTCCTTAAGCGCCTGCTTCAGGATCTTCAGCGATTCCCACATCTCCGCGATCCGGATCCGATACCGGGCGTAGACATCCCCTTCCGGGAAGGTCGGGATCTTAAAGTCAAACCGGTCGTAGATTGAATAGGGCTCCGCCCGCCGGACGTCATACTCCACGCCGGAACCCCGCAGAACCGGCCCGGCGGCGGAGAAAGCGATCGCCGCATCCCGCGGGAGGACCCCTACCCGGCGGCACCGGTTGAGAAGGATCTCATTCCGGGTCAAGTAACGGTCGAGCTGCTCGATGGCCTTCGGAAGGCGATCGTTCACCAGCGAGTTGCAGAAAGGCAGGAACTCTTCCGGCAGATCCGCAGCCACTCCGCCGAACCGCATGTAATTGCACATCATGCGGGAGCCGGAGGCCATCTCGAAGAGATCGAGGATCAGTTCCCGCTCCTCCAGCGCGTACAAAGCGGGGGTGAAGAAGGCCCCTAAGTCGTTCAGGAGAAAACCGATGGACCAGAAGTGATTCAGGACCCGGGTCAACTCCGCCATGATCACCCGGATGTACTCCGCCCGCTCCGGCGGTTTGACCCCAAGAAGTTTCTCCACGGCCACGGCATAACCGAAGTTGTTGCCCATCGAACAGATGTAATCCAGCCGGTCCGTATAGGGAAAGATCATCAGGTAGGTGTTGCGCTCGCCGATCTTCTCGTGGTTGCGATGCATGTAGCCCATCACCGGCTCCAGCGCCAGGATCCTCTCCCCATCCACGCGGACCTTCATCCGGAAAACACCGTGCGTGGAGGGATGCTGAGGCCCCAGGTTCACCACCAGCGTATCCCCTTCAATCTGCTGCAGCGACTGGGAGGTCACCGGGGAGAACTCCTCCTTCGGAACGGTCCATTGGGAAGGATCGAATCCCTTCGGATATTTGACGTTGTCGGCGAAGGGCACGCGCTCTTCCGCCCGCTGGTGGTGTCCCTCCTTCCAGCGGCTGGGAAAGATCTTGCCCGGCCCCTCGTAATAGGGCTCGAGGTAATCCTTGCGCATCGGATGCCCTTCGAATCCCTCCCACATCAGGATCCGCTTCAAGTTCGGGTGGCCGTCGAATCGAACGCCGTAGAGGTCCCAGACCTCCCGCTCCTGAAAATCAGCGCCGGGCCAAACCGATGAGAGGGACGGAAGGTGAGGATTGCCTTTGTCCGCGCGGACCTTGAGAGTCACCATCGGTCCCGGCTTCTTCGTGGAACACAGGTGGTACACCACTTCATAGCAATCCTGGTAATCGCTGCAGGTGAGGTTGGACAGGTAATCCAGCGCCAGGTCCGGATGAAGCTTGAGGGATTTGCCGACTTGCACCAGGGCATCGGGCTGAATCACGAGTGAAGAACCGGATGGAGCAACGGCATCTCGCCCAATGGCCGTGTTCAATCGTTTGCTCAGCTCAACTGATGCAGGAGCAGCCCCCTCGGCTTCTGTCGGAGTGAGCTTCGGCGCCGGAATCATCACTGGAAGCTGGGCAGGCTTGGCCTCTACTTCCGCGGATGCACACCTTGCCTTGATCTCTTCAGATCTGCGCAGATCCACCAGATCCGGTCCCAGCATCGGAACAGGGATTTCAGGCTCAGCCTTCTTCTGGTACCAGCGGACCTTCTTGATGGTCTGCTGATCGATCTTTTTCTGGAGGGTCATCAGGGCATGCAGCAGCGCTTGCGGCGTAGGGGGGCAACCTGCGATGTAGACATCCACCGGCAGAAACTTGTCGATGCCGGAGACGACGTTGTAGCCTTCCTTGAACGGGCCGCCTGCCGTGGCGCAGGCCCCCATGGAGATCACGTACTTCGGCTCCGGCATCTGGTTGTAGAGGCGGACGATCATCGGCACCATCTTCTTGGTGACCGTCCCGGAGACGATCATCAGGTCCGCCTGCCGCGGAGAAGCGCGGAACAGTTCCGCCCCGAAGCGTGCGATGTCGAAGCGGCTGGCCGCCGTGGCGATCATCTCAATGGCGCAGCAGGCCAGCCCGAACTGAAGCGGCCAAAGTGAACTTCGCCGGCCCCAGTTGTAGATGGGGTCGACCATCTCGATCAGCTTGTCCCACTTCGCGATCAGGATGTGCCGCCGGATCTCCTGCTCGAGGAGTTGCTCCTCGGAGGGGCGGAACAGGATCTTCTGCTCAGACATGCCTACTTAATCGCGGAAAGGATCTCTTGATCGCTCCGGGCGACTTTAATCTCCTGAACCTTCTTAAAGACTACCTTGCCGGATTTGTCCAACACCACCGTGGCCCGCTTGGAGCAGTTAAGATCCTCCAGATAGAGGCCGTACTTCTTGGATACCTCCCTTTTCTGATCGGACAACAGCGGGTGCTTCAAACCCAGCTTCTCTCTCCAGGCCTTGTGTGAGAAACGGGAATCACAACTGACGCCAAGAACCACGGTTTCCTTGCCCTCGAATTTGGCCAAATCCTCCGTCAAGGCGCAGTTCTCCGTGGTGCAGACCGGGCTCCAATCAAACGGATAGAAGGCCAGCACCACGCTCTTCTTGCCGCGGAAACCGGATAAGGCAACCGGGTTGCCG
>JAHFFF010000058.1 GCA_023248095.1 Candidatus Omnitrophota bacterium
GGGAGCTCAAATCGAGGCAGGAGGAATACCGCTATTTGATCTCCCGGAATCTGCCGGCTCCCCCAAAGAACGATTCCCGATACTCCATCGACCAAAACCTTTGGGGGGTCTCCATCGAAAGCGGCCCGCTCGAGGACCCGTGGGTGGAGCCGCCTGCAGAGGCTTATCGATGGACTCAGGACCCTGCTCGGGTGAAAGCGAAACCGCAGACCATTCAGATCGATTTTGAGAAGGGAGGCCCGGTCCGGTTGAACGGCCGATCCCTTTCTTTCATTGAGCTCATCCAAACCCTGAATCGAATCGGTGGCCGGCATGGAATCGGCCGCACCGATCTGATCGAGGACCGCCTGGTCGGGATCAAATCGCGGGAGGTGTACGAGGCCCCGGCCGCCACCATCCTGCATGCGGCCCACAGGGAGATGGAACAACTCACGTTGGACCGGGAGATGCTGGCCTTCAAAGAGATGGCGGCGCAGAAATATGCCCGCCTGATCTACGATGGGCTCTGGTTCACCCCACTGAAGACTGCGTTGGACCAGTTCATACAATCCACACAATCTCAGGTGACGGGAACCATGCGGGTGAAGCTGTTCCGGGGCAACACTGTTTGCGTAGGAAGACGCTCTCCTTATTCCCGCTATGCCAAGTCCTGGGCCACCTATGAAGGGAAGGATCAGTTCGACCAGAGGGCCGCGGCCGGTTTCATCGCTCTCTGGGGACTGCCCTACCTCAAGAAATGAAAAAGAAACTCTGGGGAGGCCGGTTTACCCGACCCACGGATAGGGCCGTCGAGCGGTTCACGCATTCTCTCAGTGTGGACCGCCGGCTGGCGCGGTACGATCTGCTCGGCTCCATCGCCCACGCCCGGATGCTGGGCAAGACCAGCATCATCCCTCGGAAAGAATCGCAGCAGCTGGTCCGGACCCTGCAGATCCTCCTGAGCAATCTGGAGCGGGGGAAACTTCGGATCGACCCGGCTGCCGAGGACATCCATTCGGCGATCCAATCCCTCGTGGAAAAGAAAGCGGGACCCGCCGCGCAACGGCTGCATACCGCCCGCTCCCGAAACGACCAGGTGGTCACCTCCTTCCGGCTCTACTGCGCGGAAGAGGCGGAGAATCTGAGGAAGTCCATCCGATCCGTACAGAAAGAGATCCTGCACCAGGCGGAAGCGGTCCAGCAGATCATCCTGCCCGGCTACACGCATCTGCGCCACGCGCAGCCGGTCCTTCTGAGCCATCTCCTCCTCAGCTACCTGGAAATGCTCCAGCGTGATCAGGACCGGCTCTGCTCGGCTCGATGCCAAACGATGGAGGAGCTCCCACTCGGCTCAGGAGCCTTAGCCGGAACCGGCCTGCCGATCGACCGGCGGATGGTGGCCCGGGAGCTGGGCTTTTCCGGCCTGAAGGAAAACTCCATCGATGCCGTCACAGATCGGGACTTCGCGGTGGAACTCCTGTCGGCCCTCTCCCTCCTTTCGGTGCATCTCTCGCGCATCGCGGAGGAGCTGATCCTTTGGTCGACCGCCGAGTTTGGATTCCTCCGGTTCGATGAGCGGCTTCTCACGGGAAGCTCCATGATGCCGCAGAAGCAGAATCCCGATTTCCTGGAGCTTGCGCGGGCCGGCTCCGCCCGGATCATAGGAAATCTTTCCGCCATGCTGACGCTGCTGAAGGGGCTGCCCTCCGGCTATCAGCGGGATCTCCAATTGGATAAGGAGATCCTGTTTGAAGCACTGGACCGGGCAGAGGGGATGCTGGCGGTGCTCTCGGTCGGATTCCATGGAATCCGCTGGAACCGGCAGGCGATGGCCACACAGCTCAAGGACGAATCCCTCTACGCGACCGATCTTGCCGAGTACCTGGTGGCGAAGGGAGTCCCTTTCGCCGAAGCCCACCGGGCCGTCGGACAACTCCTTGCCCATGCGGACCGGACCAAGACCAGTCTCAAAAACCTGCCGCTGGCAACCTATCGAAAATTCTCGGCGGTGTTCGGCCGGGACGCGGTCCGCCTGCTCGATCCGGCCGCCTCCGTTCGAAGAAAGCGCTCTGCGGGCAGCACAAACCCGGCTGAGGTTGCGCGCCAAATCCGCCGCTGGAAAAAGATATCCTGAGGGAAAATTGCACCGCTTCGCGTACAAAAACGGTGAGCTTTGGTGCGAACAGGTTCGGGTATCTGAGATTGCCCGAAAGATCGGCACGCCCCTGTACCTCTACAGCTACAACACCATCCTGGACCATTATCGCCAGGTGCAGAAGGCCTTCGCTCCGGTCCGGGCCCTCATCTGTTTCGCCGTGAAGGCCAACAGCAACCTGGCGGTCTGCCGCGCACTGGTCAAGGCAGGCGCCGGATTTGACGTGGTCTCCGGCGGCGAGCTCCGTAAGGTGTTGCAGGCCGGCGCGAACCCCAAGAAAATCGTCTACGCCTCCGTCGGAAAGACCCCGTCGGAGATCGAGGCGGCCATCCGGTCCGGCATCCTCCTGTTCAACGTCGAATCATCCCAGGAGTTGGAGCGGATCGAACAGATCTGTCGGCGCCTCCGGCGCCGGCAACAGGTCAGCCTTCGGCTGAATCCCGAGGTGGATCCTCATACCCATTCCTTCATCACCACGGGCCACAAGGCCAGCAAGTTCGGGATGGACCTGAAGACCGTGCTGGCTCTGCTCCGCAGCCACCGTCACTATCCCCACCTCATCATCTCGGGCCTGCACATCCACATCGGCTCTCAGATCTTGGAACCAGGACCTTTCCGGGCCGCGATTCGAAAAGCGCTCGCCGTCGTCGAAAAGGGGAAACGCTGGGGAATCCGGATCCAAACCCTCAACATCGGCGGAGGCCTCGGGATCATCTATCATCGAGAAACGCCGCAGACCGCGGCCGAGTATGCCCGGGCGGTGCTGCCACTCTTGCAAAGGAGCAGGTTAAAGGTTATCCTGGAACCTGGGCGCTACATCGTCGGCAACGGAGGGATCCTCCTGACCCGAGTCCTTTACCTGAAACAGAGTCACTCTCGACAATTTGCCATCGTGGATGCCGGCATGAATGATCTGATCCGGCCCAGCCTCTACGGCGCTTATCATCAGATACAGCCGGTGATGGTGAATGGGAAAGGGACCGGCCGGCGAGCCCGCTATGAAATCGTAGGACCGATCTGCGAGAGCGGCGATTTCCTGGCGAAGAACCGCCTCCTCCCCACGATCAAGGGGGGAGACCTACTGGCGGTGATGGGGGCGGGGGCATACGGCTTCGTGATGGCCAGCAATTACAACACCCGGCCGCGCCCGGCCGAGGTAATGGTGCGAGACAACCGGTGGCATGTGGTAAGAGATCGGGAGACGGTCCGCGATCTCTTTCACGGAGAAAGGATCCCTGGATTCCTGCGATGAGGGCAACTTCCTTTACCAAGGTGGTTGGCTCCGGCAACGACTTCATCCTATTGGACCAGAGAACCCAGCCGGTTTCACTCAACCCCGCGCAGTTTGCAAAGATGTGGTGTGACCGGAAACAGGGGATCGGAGCCGACGGCCTGCTCCTGCTGCTCCCTTCCCACAAGGCAGACGCCCGCATGCGGATCTTCAATCCGGATGGAAGCGAAGCGGAGATGTGCGGCAACGGCCTGCGGTGCCTCGCCTGGTACCTTCATACGCAGGAACGCCGCAAGGCCCTTTCCGTCGAGACTCGAGCCGGCTTGATGCAGACGCAGATCATCGGACCAGGACGGGTACGGACCTATATGAGCCGCCCGAAAGAGCTCCGCTTGGGACTCACCCTTCGGCATAGCGGCAAGCGGTACCAAGTGCACGCCGTCAACACCGGCGTACCCCATGCCATCCTGCTGGTTTCTCATCTGGAGCGAACCGATCTTCCCACTTTAGGGCCGGCCATCCGGTTTCATCGCTCCTTTCGCCCGGCCGGCTCCAACGTCGACCTGGTGCGGATCGACTCCCCTCACCGCATCTCCATTCGAACTTACGAGCGGGGAGTCGAGGCCGAGACGCTGGCCTGCGGAACCGGAGCCGTCGCCTCGGCGGTCATCGGAACCGCGCTGGGAAAACTCAAACCGCCGGTTCAGGTCATGACCGCCGGAGGGGACTGCCTCACCGTGGGGTTCCACCAAACCCGAAAACCTTGGGAGGAGCTCTATCTTGAGGGGCCGGCCCAGGTTCTCTTTGAAGGAGGCATCCCCCGTTGAATTGGCTGAAGGGTTCCATGGTCGCACTGATCACCCCGTTCCGCAGCGGCGAGGTGGATGTGCCGGCGCTCCAGCGGCTGGTGGAATTCCACGTGAAGGAAGGAACCTCCGCCCTTGTGCCGTGCGGGACAACAGGGGAATCGGCCACCCTCTCTCACGAGGAACATGAGCAGGTGATCGAGATGACGATCCAGGCCGCCCGGGGCCGCGTTCGCGTGATGGCCGGCACCGGCTCCAACAATACGCAAGAGGCCCTTCGCTTGACCCGGCACGCGCAGAAGGCCGGCGCCGATGCAGCCTTGGTCATCGCCCCCTATTACAACCGCCCCACCCAGGAGGGACTGTTCCAACATTTCCGGGCGGTCGCCGAGGCGGTCGATCTGCCGATCATCATTTACAACATCGCCTCCCGAACCGGCGTCAACATTGAGCCGGAGACCTTCGCCCGGCTGGTGAAGGTCCGCAACATCGCCGGCGTCAAGGAAGCCAGCGGCTCCCTGGAACAGATGTCCCGCATCAAGGGGCTGTGCGGAAACGGATTCACCCTCCTCTCCGGTGATGATGCCCTGACCCTTCCGTTGATGTCCATCGGCGGCACGGGGGTAATCTCGGTTGTGGCCAACATCCTGCCCAAGGAGGTCGCCAGGATGGTCGCGGCCTTTGAGAAGGGGAGGCTGGAAGAGGCGCGCCGGATCCATTACCGTCTGCTGGCTGTCACCAAGGCGATGTTCATCGAGACCAATCCGATTCCGGTCAAGACCGCGATGGGCCTGATGGGCCTGATCCAGGACCCCAGCCTGCGTCTGCCGCTCTGCCCCATGAGCCCAACCAACCTCGCCAAGCTCAAAGAGGTTCTCCGTTCCTACCATCTGATCAAGTAGTGAGAGGAAGATGAGCGAGAGTTCAGTACGTCTGATCATCAATGGCTGCTGCGGCCGCATGGGCTCCTTGATCGTTGAGGAAGCTTCCAAAGAGAGGAACTCAAGCCAACTCAGCGTCGTCGGCGGCGTCGAAGGGGCAGGGCATCCCCGGATAGGACAGATCCTTCCCGGAACCGGTTCCGCGAAAGTGACCTCCAGCCTGGAAGATCTTGTCCACGCAGGCAATCTGATCATCGAATTCACGATACCCCAAGCCACGCTGGACCACGCGAAGACGGCGGCGAAGGCAAAAATCCCGATGATCATCGGCACGACCGGTTTCACGCCGGAACAGTTTGAGCAACTTCAAGCGCTGTCCCATCAGATCCCGATCTTCTGGTCGCCGAACATGTCCATCGGCATCGTGATCGTCCGCCGGGCCATCGCATCGATCTCGCAGTTGTTGTTCAAATTCGGGCTGGGGGAACAAGAAAAAACTCAGATCAAGATCTCCGAAGTACACCACACCAAGAAATTGGACAAACCCAGCGGGACGGCCAAGGCCCTCGCCCAGGAACTGTTCAAGTCCACCGGGTGGCTGATCCGGGACGAGGAGATCGATGCCAAGCGTGAGGGAGACGTGATCGGCATTCATGCGGTGACTTTCCGATGTCCTTCCGAGAACATCACCCTCAAGCATGAGGCGACCGACCGGCGGGTCTTTGCTCAAGGGGCGCTCCTCATCGCCCGGAACTTCCACCGCTTCTGGAAAAACCCAGGATGGTACACGATGGACCATTTTGTCGCGGCCACGGAGGAGGCCCGGTCCCGCCAATGAGCCGGCAGTCCGTGGTTCCTCCCGTCGCCGATCGGCTGAGGCGGCTGCCCCCCTACCTGTTCGTGCAGATCGACGCCATGAAGGACCGCCTGGTCAAACAGGGCAGGGACGTCATCGACATGGGAGTCGGCGATCCAGACGAACCCACGCCGAACTTCGTGATCCAAGCGATGGAGCGGGCGCTGCGGGACCGGCAGAACCACCAGTACCCGAGCAACCGGGGCCTGCAGGTTTTTCGGGTCGCCATCGCCGACTGGTACCGAAAGCGATTCCAGGTCCGTCTCGATCCCGACAGCGAGATCCTTCCCTTAATCGGATCGAAAGAGGGGATCGCCCATTCCCCATTGGCCTACGTCAACCCGGGGGATCGGGTGCTGATCCCGGACCCCTGCTATCCGCCGTACCGGACCGGAACAATCCTTGCTGGGGGGAAGCCGGTCCCGGTTCCGCTTCTGGCTCAAAACGGATTCCTGCCCGATCTGGAGGCATTGCGCCGGAAGGCCCATGGGGCCAAGCTCTTTTTCCTGAATTACCCGAACAACCCGACGGCCGCGGTGGCGAACCTCGGTTTTTATCGGGAGCTGGTCCGATTCGCGCAGAAGGCCGGCGTTCCCATTTGCCATGATGCTGCCTATTCGGAACTGACGTACGATCGCTTCCGGCATCCCAGCTTCCTGCAGGTGCCAGGTGCCAAGGAGGTGGGCATCGAGTTCCACTCCCTCTCAAAAACCTTCAACATGACCGGCTGGCGGATCGGATGGGCCTGCGGCAACCGGCAGATGATCTCCGCGCTGGCCAAGGTGAAATCCAACATCGACTCCGGCGTATTCCAAGCGATTCAGCTGGCCGGCATCAGGGCATTGCAAGACAACGGATCCCATCTCAAGCGGATGCTGCGGATCTACCAAACACGCCGGGACCTAATCGTGGATGCGCTTCGACGATCCGGCTGGCCGGTGACACCGCCTAAGGCCACCTTCTACTTGTGGGCTCCTATCCCGAAGAATCGCAGATCCAGCGAGGTGGCCTCCGAATTTCTGCAGCAGGAGGCCCTGGTCGCTACGCCCGGAGTCGGTTTCGGTGACCACGGAGAAGGATACGTCCGCTTCTCCCTGAGTGTGCCCACCCCCCGGGTACGGGAAGCGGCTCGCCGCATTCGGCGCCTGGCACTATGGCCACATCCTTCATCGCGCTAGGCTCCAATCTCGGAGACCGGGAAATCCTCCTTCAGGCGGCCTTGCGGTACTTAGCCGGCCTTCCTTATACTCAGGTTGTTCGATCTTCCCGGTGGCAAGAAACGGAACCGGTAGGAGGACCTCCGCAAGGGAAATTCCTCAATGGGGTAGCCGAGATTCAGACCGGACTCTCGCCCCAGAATCTTCACGCTCACCTTCAGCAGATCGAACGGGCCTTGGGGCGACCGGCCGTGCGCGAACGCTGGGGCCCTCGTCCCATCGACCTGGATCTGTTAACTTACGACGACATCGTTCTGGAAACACCCGATCTCATCATCCCTCATCCGCGGATGCAGGAACGGCCCTTCGTACTCCAACCTCTCTCCGAAATCGCCCCAGCTTGGAAACACCCCACACTTGGCAAAACCGCCATGGAACTCTTGGCGATTACCCGCGGGTTACGAAAAGAGTTCTACTCATGAGGATCATCCGCCACCCAGCAGAAATCCGCCGGCTGACCCGCCGGGCGAAACAGCAAGGTAAGAGGATCGGCTTCGTCCCGACGATGGGGGCCCTGCATGAAGGACATCTCTCCCTCATCCGGAAGGCCCGCGGTGAGAACCGACTGGTCGTTGTCAGCATCTTCGTGAACCCGATCCAATTCAATCGGGCCTCGGACCTTCGTTCCTACCCTTGCACCCTCCAACGGGATGCGCGCCTGGTGGCCGAGGCCGGGGCTGATCTGCTTTTTGTGCCCTCAGCCAAACAGATGTATCCAGCCAGTTTTCAAACCACCGTTGAGATCTCAAATCTAAGCCGCCCTTGGGAGGGCAGGTTCCGGCCCGGCCACTTCCGCGGCGTCACCACGGTGGTCTCCAAGCTGTTCAACCTCGTGCAGCCGGACATCGTCTACTTCGGGCAGAAGGATGCGCAGCAAGCCAGGGTTGTCCGGCAGATGATCCGGGATCTCAACCTGGACATCACCCTCCGGGTTCTCCCGACGGTCCGGGAGCCGGACGGCCTGGCGATGAGCTCCCGCAACCAACGCCTGTCGACGGAGGCCCGACGGTCGTCGAGGGTCCTGTTTCAGGCTTTACAGGAGGCAACCCGATTGATACAATGGGGTCACCGTCGGGAAAATGAGATTGTCCGACGGATGCGGCAGGTCATCCGCTCTGTTCCGGGAACAAGGATCGATTACGCAGCGGTGGTAGACCCGGAAACGCTGGAACGAATGAGACGAGTTCGCCGGCCGGCACTGATCCTGCTCGCCGTTTGGGTGGGGAAAATCCGGCTGATCGACTGTTGTGAGGTCTAAAAGATGCAGCGAGTGATGATGAAATCCAAGATCCACCAGGCAACTGTGACGGAGGCCAACCTCCAGTACGAGGGGTCCATCACGATTGACCAGGAGCTCTTACGCGCCGCCGATATTCTTCCGGGCGAGCAAGTCCATGTCGTAAACCTCAACAACGGAAGCCGGATCGAGACTTATACGGTAGAGGGGCCGGCCGGTTCGGGCACCATCTGCATGAATGGAGCGGCGGCACGCTGGGCCCAAGTAGGGGATACCATCATCATCCTATCCTATGCCTTCTTGGAGGAGGAGCAGGCCAGGCGCAACAAACCCAAGGTCGTTTTCGTGGACCGTTCGAACCGAATCCGGGAGACGGTAGCGGTAGATCAGTGATCGCCATCGGGCTCGTGGGATGCGGAAACATCGGATCCCAGTTGGCCCATGAGATACAACGCAACTTCAGGGGAACCGCCCGCTTGATTGGAGTGACTGATGTCCAGCCTCAGCAGGCCCAACGCTTGGCCCGCACACTTCACCCTTCCGTTCCTGTGCTCTCCTTGAAACAGCTCATCCGCAGATGCGACTTCCTGATTGAAGCAGCCTCCGCTCAAGCCGTGGAAGAAATTCTTCCTCTTGCCATCCGCCACCGGAAACCGACACTGATCCTATCCACCGGGGCGTTGCTGCGAAATCTCCGGTGGGTGCGACAGATGATTCAACGCAAGGTTCCGCTCTATTTGCCCAGCGGTGCCCTCGTGGGGTTAGACGGCATCAAGGCAGCTGCAATCGGCCGGTTGCGATCCGTCATCCTCACCACTCGCAAGCCTGCACGCGCGCTGGCAACAGCTCCATGGGTAATGCAGCGGAAGATCCGGCTGAAAAGACTGCGGAGGCCACGGCTCTTGTTTCGCGGTTCAGCATTGCAGGCGGCGGCCGGCTTCCCGCAAAACATCAACGTTGCCGCAACGCTGGCGTTGGCGGGTATCGGCCCCGCACGCACGCAGGTCCGAATCATCGCAGATCCTCGGATCCGAACGAACATTCACGAGGTGGAGGCTGTCGGAAGTTTTGGCAGGCTGCTCACCCGCACGGAAAACTGGGCCTCCCGACGGAATCCCCGGACGAGTCAGCTGGCCGTACAATCGGCCATCGCAACGCTCCGGCAGATCGTTCAACCCTTGAAGGTCGGCACTTAAATCTTAACAGGAAAGGGGGTGAAAACAGAATGGCTGAAAAGGTA